>JARRQQ010000130.1:0-8736 GCA_037381725.1 Sedimentisphaerales bacterium | reverse complement strand
TCCAGAGCCGCCCCGGCGGTGGCCTGCCAGGTCAGGCCGGGCACGATGACCTCGTCGCCCAACCCGATGCCGCACGCCTCAAGGGCGAGCTGCAGGCTGACGGTTCCATTGGCTACGGACAGGGCGTATTTGGTCCCGATGAATTTCGCGAAGGCCTTGTTGAATTCCGCTTCTTTCGGGCCGTTGTACGACCACACGCCGCTCTGCAGCACGTCGAGCAAAGCTCCTTCCTCATTCTTGTCCCAGAAGGGCCATCGCGGCCACGGATTTGCCTTCACGTCTCTTACGGGCTTGCCACCGTTAATCGCTAATTTGCTCATTCGATCCTCACTTTCTCGTTTTCGATTTTGCCTCGGGGACTGTCAGCTTTCTTTCGTTTAGAAAGCTGACTGTCCCTTTCTTTTCCCAGGAGAGGGACAGGCACCTTTTGACGAAACGACGCCATCAAGAGGAGCCAGTCCCAGGGGTCACATTTCCTGCGCGTTACCATAGCAGACTCAACCGAGAGTTGCAACCATCCCTCCTTTTCTGTACGATTTGCCGATGAGCACGTTTAGTTCACGTTCTGAAAGACTCCTTCGAGAAGGCTGGACAATCCAGTCGTCCGTTGAAGCGAAACAGACCGGGGAGAGAATTTCCAAGCCCGGCTTTGAGACTCATGGCTGGTATCCGACGTCCGCACCATCCACCGTATTAGCCGCCCTGGTGGAGAACGGCGTTTACGAAGAACCCTACTTCGGTGTGAATCTAAAGGAGATTCCGGAAGGGCCTTATAGGAAACCGTGGTGGTATCGAACTGAATTTCAACTGTTGCTGACAGAGGCCGACGAGACGGTCCTGCTCGAATTCGACGGCATAAACTACAGCGCCGATATCTGGCTGAACGGCCGCCGGATCGCCCCGGCGAGCGATGCCAGAGGCACCTTCCGCCGCTTTCAATACGATATATCGAGATTCGTTTGCGAAGGCAAGAACGTGCTTGCCCTGGAAGTGGAGCCCCCGAGACCGGGAGATTTTTCAACGGGTTTCGTCGATTGGAATCCACCGCCGCCGGACCGCAATATGGGCGTATTTCGTAGTGTGCGATTGAGGTTCTGTGAAGGCGTCTCGATAGAGAACCCCTTTGTACGAGCAACATTGAACTTGGAAACTCTCAAAGAAGCTACGCTGACGATCAGCGCAGAACTTGCCAATCACATGGATTGCGCCATCTCCGGTGTTCTTGAAGGAGAGATTGAATCTGTACGATTCAGCAAGGCTGTCCGTATCGAACCTCTGAGCCGAGAAGCAGTAGAATTCGCGGATTTGCAGCTCGAAGAACCGAAGCTCTGGTGGCCGCATGATTTGGGCGAGCCTAATCTGTACGATCTACAACTGAAACTCACAGCAAACGACGGAGTCTGTGACGTCGCCCGCGTGAGATTTGGGATTCGCCACGTCGAGGCCTACACGAACGAGGTCGGCCACAAAGGATTCAAGATCAACGGCAAGAAAGTCCTCATCAAAGCGGCCGGATGGACGGACGATTTGCTGCTCGCCGACACGCCCGAAACCATCGACGCCCAGTTGCGGTACGTCAGGCACATGAACCTGAACGGCATCCGCCTGGAAGGTATCTGGGGCAAGGATCACACGCTCTACGACCTGTGCGATCGATATGGTATTCTGATGATGGTCGGCTGGAGTTGTCACTGGGAGCACGAGCAATACCTGGGCAAGCCTGTTGACAGCCGCTATGGCGGTGTAGTCTCAGAAGAGGACATCGAGTTAGTCAGTCAATCCTGGCGGGACCAGGTTCTCTGGCTGAGGAATCATCCGAGCATTTACGTCTGGACCGTCGCTAGTGACAAGGTCCCGAAGCCTGAGTTGGAGCGGCGATATATCGACATCTTCAGAAAGTACGATCCGACGCGGCCCTATCTGAACTCGACCGGCGGCGTCGGAAGCGAGCAGCACGTCATCGGCCAGGACTCGGTCGTCAGCGAAATCAGCGGTTGCTCCGGCGTCAAGATGCTCGGCCCCTATGCCTACACGCCGCCGATTTACTGGTACACCGACACGCATCGCGGCGGCGCCTACGGCTTCAATACCGAAACGTCGCCCGGAGCCGCCGTGCCGGTTCTCGAAAGCATCAAGAAAATGATCCCGGAAGATCATCTTTGGCCTATTGATGAGTATTGGGACTTTCATTGCGGCTTGAATGAGTTCGACACGCTAGACCGATACCAGGAAGCCATCAATCGACGTTACGGCAAGGCGAATAGTGTTGAAGAATTCACACGAAAAGCACAAGTTCTGAACTATGAGTTAACGCGCCCGATGTTCGAGGCGTTCCGCGCGAACCGGGACAAAGCCACGGGAATTGTACAATGGATGCTTAACGCCGCATGGCCCAAAATGTACTGGCAATTGTACGACAAGTATCTCCATCCCACCGGCGGCTTCTACGCCACAAGAAAAGCCTGTGAGCCATTACATCTGCTCTACAACTATGGCGACCACGGCGTCTACATCGTCAATGACCTATTGAGGCCCACTGCAAATCTCAAAGCAACAATCCGAATTCTGGATATCGATTCGACTGAAGTCGTTAGTAAGACACTTGAGACCAACACACAGCCCGAATCCTCCGTCAGAGTCTTCGATATTCCGAAGCTTGACTGTTTGACGACCACATATTTTCTCGACCTCAGATTGCACGACGACCGAGACATCGAAATCAGCAATAATTTCTACTGGCTCTCCACGAAACCGGACGTCCTGGACTACGAAGCGAAGGTCGAGCCTTGGCCTTACTACACGCCCAGCAAGGAATCCGCCGACTTCACTGCCTTGAATTCACTGCCCGCCGCCAGAGTGCACGTCGAGGAATACCATGAAACAATCGGCGAGCAAAGGAGGGTGACGGCCAAACTAATGAATGTCAGCAACCGTATCGCATTCTTCCTGGAGCTCAAGGTCTTGAAAAAGGAGATCGGCGAGACAATCCTGCCCATCTTCTGGCAAGATAATGACATCAGCCTGCTACCCTACGAAACGAGAGAAATCGAGGGCGTACTGCAGTCCGTCGACGAAAAGACCACCTTGACTGTTGACGGCTGGAACTTGAAAGATTAGGAAAGAATTGCAACCGCTGCGAACAATTATGAACTACTTGTCTGCAACGCCCGCAGAGCGCGTTCCGCCTTGGCGCAAGGGTCCTTAAGAGAAGACATATCTATGTCATTGAAATCGCCCCTGAGCACTCTCAGGGCGTGGCGTTCGTCATTGATTTCCTTGGCTGTCCTGATGCCGAGTTTGCGGAATACCGGAAAGAGGGGACACCACCCCTGTATCGCCTGTTGCAGCAACAAACCGGCCGCAGCAAAGGGCAGCACGTGCCATCTGCGATGACGTCGCCCCATCAGGATTCCGAAGAGTGAAACACCCGTCGCGTTGGCCGCCAGCACGCGCTCAATGTCCCACTCCGCGTCCAGTTCTTCGAGCCTCGCGTCAATCTGGTCGGGGCTCTGTGCAAAGTAGTACACGCGCGCTTCCATTTCCCGGCGCAGACGCTCGGAAATCCGCTCGCTCGTACTGTCTGCCACGCGGGCCTGTGTATTCGACGATGCTTTTCCCATGGGTACGAACTCCTCTGGCTCGGCCCGAGCCTCAATCCTTCAGAAGGCTCTTGGCGCTCAAGAACAGGATAGTCGCACCAAGAAGCAGCAAGACGCCAATAATGACGGCCGATCCGCTCGGTCCAATCGCGGCGGACAACTTCAGGTACACACCCCACAAGATCAGTATCAATCCGCCGAAGGCCAGCGCCATCGCCGCCAAGAATACTAGAAACCACGTCAAGACGTTGGTCAACACTCTCCTGGAGGTGTCGGCGACCCGATCGACCTGATACTTCATCAGGTCGGCCGCGATGCGGCTCACGTCCTTCATGATCAGCACAACGTCCCTTAGCTTGCTCATCCTTTATGTCTGTCCAGAAGAAATGCGGTCATCACCCCGACTCCAAAAGACACGAGCACCGTCGTAAGAGGCCTGCTTATGACTACTTCGCGAGAAGCGTTGAGTGCTTTTTCGCCTTGCTCTTGAAGGGCCTCATTCGCACGTCCCAGTTCCTTAGCCGCCCTACCTTCGAAGCCTTCCATGGCCGCTCTGAGCCTGTCCCGGGTCTCCAGCACTTTGTCGTGACTCGCGCTGCCCACGTCCGACAGGGCATCACCGAGATGCGTGCGAAACCTCTCAATGTCTTTCTGCAGCGATTCCACGTCTTTTTCCAGCTTACTGGCCATGTTGCACCTTTCATTCCTCTGAAGTCACCAACTTGTCAATCATTCTTGCTTGTCGACGTAAGCTCGTGGGGCTGGAGCATTCGTGTTCAAGTCGGCCCGAGCTATAGTTAATACGTCGTGGCAGTCCCGCGGCCAATGCGCCTTTTGCCTAATCTGCATAATCAAGAAGCTTAGAAAAGCGGGACAGTGAATGGACCGCATTTTTCTTTCGTTTCGTGTCGGAAAAGGTGTAGAATGTGAGGTGATACATGTGACTGACACAGGCTTTGCCTCAAGTTACAAAATAGCTGGAGGATAGAGAGAATGGTTGAGCACAGATTCAAATCAGACGCCGGAGGCGGCTCGACGCGCAGGCAGTTTCTCAAGAAGGTTGGGTTCGGTGTTGTAGCGGGCGGTATGGCTGGACCGCTCGTGGAAGAAGGACGTTCGCAAACAACCGATCACAAAGTGAAGCACCGCGTGCTGGGCAAGACGGGCTTGAAAGTCTCGGAAATCGGGATCGGAGGCCACAGTTGGGCGTATAAGAAGGCCCCCGACGGCAAGGGAGGCTTTCGCAGACCGACGGTCGAGGAAGCCACACGGATGATCGGCGAGGCGATAGACATGGGCGTGAACTTCCTGGATTCCTGTACGGCTCTGGAAGAATCCCGCACGCCCGGCGAGGCGCTCAAGCGGCTCGGCACACGAGACAAAGTGCTCGTTTCGATTCGCGTCTCCCACAAGATGAAGGGAACCAAGGCCGACAAAGACGAAATCTACAAATGGACGGAAGACCGGCTGAAGCTCTGGCAGACCGATTACGTCGATTTCTGCCTGCTCTGCAACACCGCGAACGACACACCTCGGTCCGGCTACTGGGACATGTCCGACTCCATCGAAGCGCTCGATAAACTCAAACAGCAGGGAAAGATTCGGTTCACCGGATTCGGATGTCACTTCACACCGGAGCTGTTCATGGAAGCGTTCGACAAGTTCGGTGATTATTTCGACACGTGCTCGATTCCCTACAACATCCGCCATCGCGCCGCGGAAAGAGTACTGCCCGCCGCTAAGAAAAGAGGATTGGGCGTTATCACCATCAAGCCCTTCTCCCGAGGTGAGCTACTGAAGGAGTGCGACCTCAAAGGCGCCGATGCCGGCCTGCCCCGTGACATGATCGCCTTCGTCTTGGAGAACAAACACGTCGATATTTGCACTTGCGGCGTCCACACGATAGAGCAGACCCGAGAAAACCTCAGCGCCTCATGGGCGAAGCTCACACCCAAGGCCCGCGAGCGACTCGAAAAGGTGGCCGACACGCGCATCACAGACCGCGAATATGCCTGGCTGGAACAAGACTGGCGATACGCATAGACTCAAACCGGATGCTCTCAGGGTACCGAATGCAGCCTCATCTGGGACAAGAATCCCAGAGGAATCGCATAGTCCGGGGGACGAGGGACATACCATCCGGCGTTCAACGTCAAAGGGTAACAAAACACGGGAGAGAAGACCACAGGTGCGGCCACTGAGCTTTTCAGTGGAGTTACCACCAAAACGAGGGTATAATCAGGCAGCGAAACTAGCAAGGGCACAACGAATTCCCGGAGGTTATGAATGCTTCGTTTCGAATGGGACCCGGCCAAGGCGAAACAAAATCTCGAAATTCATTCCGTTTCTTTTGACGAAGCGAGCACGACCTTTCGAGATATCTTGTCTCTGGCCATTTATGATCCCCTGCATTCCAAAGACGAAGACAGGCTTGTCTTAATCGGGAACTCTCATAGAAACCGTCTTCTGGTAGTTATTCATACGGAGAGGGGCAATAACATCAGGCTGATAAGCGCGAGAAAGGCATCCCGAAAGGAAAGAACGCAATATGAAGAGAATGCAAAAAGATCCAGACATGCTTGAAGAATACGATTTCAGCGAAGGTGTTCAGGGCAAATACGCCAAACGGTATGCTGAAGGAACAAACGTTGTAGTTATTGATCCAGACGTTGCGGAGATATTTCCTGACCATGATTCAGTGAATCAGGCGTTAAGATCATTGGCGGAGATCATTAAAAGGCAAAAGAAGCCGGCATAGGTGTAACGTGTGTGGTGGATCGATCAGAGATCAGGCCCCCTATTGACACTAAGGGGTCGTCGTTGAAGGAAAGGGTGTATTCCAACTACTTTGTTTCAAATAACTCGACCTATGTCAGCGTCTTAGCACAGCGGCGTTTTGGTCTGTGAGGGGCAGGCCGAGTTCTTTGAATTGGGCGGCGGCATTGAGGAAGTGGGCGGTGATCCAGAAGACGGTCCAGTCTTCGACGTAGTTGCCACGTACGGCGGAAGGGCCTTCCGTTTGGATGAGGTGTACGAACCTGCGGTCCTGGGCATAGTTCGTATGCATCGGCTGCTCGCCCTGGCTTCCGTAAGGATCGATAAGCTGGCCGCAACTGCGATACATCAGAATCGCGAGCTTCTTCAATTGGTCGTTGTTCAAATATTGTCCTAACCGGTAGATGTCGGGCGCGATGAGGACACCGAAGACGTCGATGTGCTGGTTCTGGACGGAGACGGCCGTCCAGCCGCGCGTTTTGAAAGCGTGGTCGCGAAGCCGGCCCGCGGGCATGTCGATGTCCCAGTCCACCATATACGTCAGGACAACGTCACAGGCGTGCTCGGCCCACGTGAGGTACTTGCGGTCTTTCGTCAGATCGTACAACGCTACGAAGCCTTGCAAGGCGGCAAACGCGCCTTCCTTGTCTTCGCAACTGGCGTCCAAGGTGCCGCCCCAATAAGGCTCGTCCATGCTGACGTGTCTCGATGCGTACACGTCGCCCGCCTTCAGTGCGGCCCGGCGATACAGGTCGGTGCCGAACAGCTTGTAAGCCCTGCACAACGGCGCGATGAAGAACGCCTGATTCGTGGACAACGGCCTCCAATCGTCCGACAAAATTCTATTCGCATGGAATTCACACGCCCGGCGTAAGAAACTCTCCCAGCGCGAGACGTCCAGACCCTTTGCTCTGCCCATGCGAATCGCATTGGCGAAATTCAACATCGCCTGGCCCTGGGAGAGCAGTTCGGGGCGATCCCGCCGGAGCCATTCTTTCTTTTTGTAATCATACCATGTGTAGAATCCCTGGTCATAGAATTCCGCTGTGGAGAGAAAGTCGAGAGACTTGGTGGCGATCTCTATCGCGCGAGGATCGCCGAGATCATCGGCCAGGACCTGCAACGCATATCCCGGCGCGGCCGTCTGCCCACACCAGCCGAAAACGAAAACGTCGCGGTTGGGATACTTCTTGAAGCCGGCTATCGGCCCGTCCTCGTACCATCGCGTCTTGGCGAAACGATACTTGGCTTCGATAATCTCGCTAAACGTCGGCATTCCCTCGACGGAATCAGGAGCAAATATCTCCAGTGACGTTCGTGTAGCGTGCTGGAATCCCGATCCTTTGCGTGCGACGGGATAGGCTTGCAGATAGAAGGTCTTCTCAATGATCGCTCCCGGTGGTACGTTGAGGTATGCACTATCATACGGGACGAAACCGCTCTGTATTCCCTTGATGACACTTCGTTTGCCGTTGGAGGCACACGGGCCCGACAGCAAAACGAACTCCGTTCCACGTTCTTTTGCAATCAATCCCATCGACCACCATTGGTCCTTCAGGTTGCCGTATGGAACGGGCGACGGCAAGGAATGTAACGCCGCTCCGCGCAGACCGCCGTCCGCTTTCCATTCCAGGCTGGCATACGGCATCGGAAAGCGGTGCTCCTCGTAGATGGCCTCCTCGCCCGGTTTGCCCGAATAGACTGGGACTCTGCCGCTCTTTGCGCCGGATGGGTTGCCGTAATAGAGTATCCCCGGAAGCAACGCCCTCGAGCCTTGGCCCGGGCACTCGAAGCGAACCGAGAGCGTCGTTCGCTTCGCTGTTTCCGCGCCTTGCCATGTGAATCTTCGGATACCTCCGATGACGTTGCCTTGAGGTCGGTACGAATCCGAGATGCGCCACGTGCCTGCCGGGGTCTGCAATTCACCCCGCAGAATCGTCCAATCGCCCACGCGTTCGATTTCCGTCGGCCCGCCGTGCACCCATTTCGCCGGCCAGCCTTCCTTCCAGTCCGTTGCTATGGACCAGAGTCCTTCAGCCGGCGATGTCAGAAGCTCTTCGCCATCCAACGGAACGGCCACACGGTAATACCGACCGTCACGCTCTGCATGAAAATCGAGCGATTGCGCATGTGCCCATGCGCCGACTAGGCCGGGGCATAAGAGCGCAATGACTACTGAGCGGCGAAGTGTCATACCGAGCCTCGACTGATAAATGTCACCGGATTTTGTAGCTGATCGACATACCGTCGTTCTTTTCCATGGACGCCTGGATGATGACGGTGTTGTAGTCGGGACTGTTCTGGATGTAGTCGAGGAAGTCCTTCATCGCCCTGGCCGATTGAATTACGTTGTCGGCGACGA
>JARRQQ010000129.1:0-8868 GCA_037381725.1 Sedimentisphaerales bacterium | reverse complement strand
TGCCCGTTGCCGACACCCGCCTCGAACCGCCCGTTGTGCTCCTCCGTGTACATCGTGAAGTACAACGCCCACTGCCTGACGTTCGCCCGGCAGGCTCACGTCTTGGCCTGCTGTTTGACGCGCTGAAGCGCGGGCCTCAAGATGGACAGCAGCAGTGCGATGACCGCAATGACGACCAACAATTCGATGAGCGTAAACCCACGTCGCTTGTGCATGGTCACATTCCTTACAATCGAACCCTGGTTTTTAGTATAGAGATGCGCAGGACTCCCGTCCTGTTTTGAACCCACTCATAATTTCCCGTGTCTCCTGAAAAGACCCATGCGCCACCGGGGATATTATACAGCCAACGCGCGCATCATGCAAACGGAAAATAATTCGGAGTCACCCTCATGCAACACCTCTTCAGGGGCCTTTTCGCCCCGGTAGGAGCCCGGACGGCAGTATCCCCCTGGGGTGTTCCAACGTTCCTTTCCAGACCCTCCCAAGCCTCCCGGCGTATGGATCGCCGGAGTGTGAAAAACGCGGCGTAGGGCGGATTTCCCTTGAACGAGCGCCTCAAATCTGCTATAAAGGACAGTAACAAAGACCAGACTTGGTGGTTGTTTCCGAGTGCTTCGTTTCTGGAGCCTGCCTTGTGCTTCGTTGGAAGGAAGGAGGTAACTGGCAGATCATCGCTAACCCTCTGTTCTGACCGGACCAACATGGATTGCGTTAAGAGTACAAAGACTGTCATTCAACGTTCTTCCGCAAGAGAAAGAGGTCGTGCTATCACCCTATGCGTCGTTTCGGAAAAAGGAGGATTGTCATGTGTAGGACCGTGATTTGTTTGGCATCGTTCGTCCTGATTGTGATTCTGAGCAATGGTCCGGCGATTGCAGGGGTCGATTACGGAGATCCCGACGGCGGTTGGACCTATGTCTATACCGGCGATGCAGGAGCGCCGGGGGCGGACTTCACGGCATTGGATGGCACCTGGAGCCACGACAACGGCTCGGACTCGTGGGATGAATCCCAGATTGGCGTCGACTTGCCCGGGGGCGTCAATGTGCTGACTGAGGAGGGTGTAGCTTACGTTCGTTTGCAGGAAACCGGGGATCCCAGAGATCATGGCGCCAGCGACCCCAGCAACCGCAAGATCTTCTTCGGTCACCAGCTCATAGACGAGATCGACCAGTCTGTAGCGGACGAGATACTGTCGGTGGGTGGTATTACAATCTCATTTCGTGCTCGTCTTTCCACTACGCCCCCGCTGGACGATGTTCATCCTGATGGAGGCGGCGCGGTGACTCCCTGGCCTGCCGACGGCGACGGGTACGTATGTCACGACGGCGGCAAAGGCTCTTTCGGCGTCCATCAGGAAGCGGGTGGGGACCAAACGATCAGTTTCGCCCTTTCTCTGGCCTCAGACGATGACGAGATATCCGTTAGCGGGCTGACTATGAACAAGCTCAACGGGGCCTCCCCCTCGGGCGATGTGGACCTTCAGGGAACGGAAGGGGGCACAGTCAATATTCTGGAGATTGCCGACCTGACGGTCTGGCATGAGTTTTGGATCACTATCGAGCCTGACACAAGCGGCGGCGGCACGCACAAGGCCACGATCTACGTGGATGGTTCGTCCACGCCCAATGTGTTTCACGTCACCAGTGGGACCGGAGGTGATTTCACCGAGAGTTACATCTCGCTCGGTCTCGGGGCGACGCCGCAAAGTGGCGCCATTGACGTGGACTTTTTCGCATATAAGGAAGGTCTTGTTGTTCCGGTTCCCTCGAATCCCTTCCTGGCCCGTGCCGTAAGCCCAACGCCCGGATCCACGGTCGGCGTGCACGAGGCAACGCCTTTCGGCTGGACGCCCGGTGAAGCGGCGACCCAGCACGACATGTACTTGGGAACCGACGAAGCCGACGTCAACGACGCCGACACGACGGATACGACGGGAATCTACCGGGGCCGGCTCGATATGCCCTTCTACAATCCGCCTGAAAGTCTCGATCTGGGCCAGACTTACTACTGGCGCATCGACGAGGTCGAAGCCGACGGCGTCACGATACACAAGGGATACATCTGGCACTTCACGGTTCTCGGCTACCTCCTGATAGACGATTTCGAGTCTTACACCGATGACGACGTGGCCGGAGAGACCATCTGGCAAAACTGGATCGACGGGTTCGGCGTCGCCGAAAACGGCGCTCAGGTCGGCTATCTGGTGCCCCCCTATGCCGAGCGGACAATTGTCCACGGCGGGTCGCAGTCCATGCCGCTCCTCTACGATAACGTCGCTTCCGCAGAGTATTCAGAGGCGGTAAGAACCTTGACTGCACAGCGGGACTGGACCGAGCGGGGCGTCAAAGCACTCTCGCTGTGGTTCAGAGGGTATCCGCCGCCACTGGGCAGCTTCACCGAAAGCCCGGCCGGCACATACACGATGGCCGCCGAGGGCGCGGACATCGCGGGCACGTCCGATCAGTTCCATTTCGCCTGGAAGGAAGCTTCCGGCGCCATCGATATTGCGGCCAAAGTCGAAAGTATCCAGAACACGGATAACGACGCGAAGGCCGGCGTCATGATCCGCGATACGCTCGATGCCGATTCGGCGCATGCCATGATCGCCGTCACGCCCGGCAGCGGGATATGGTTCGGGTATCGTGACGCGGCCGGCCAGACCACCACCGTCGCGACACAGGCGGGGGTCGCGGCGCCTCAATGGGTCCGATTGGAGCGCACAATAGGCGGACTCGTCCGGGCCTACTATTCGGCGGACGGGGCGTCGTGGACGCTCGTGAGCACGACCTCGACCGTGACGATGAATCTACCCATGCACGTCGGTCTGGCGCTGACCAGTCACAATTCCGGCGTCGCATGCCAAGCGGTCTTCACGGACGTGACCAGCAGCGGCACGGGTCAATGGGACCACCAGGACGTCGGCCTGATTAGCAACGATGCTCAGCCCATATACGTAACCATCACGAACAAGAACGGCGCAGCCGGGACGGTTTATCATGAAGACCCCGAGGCGACGCTCATTAACACGTGGACGCAATGGAACGTCGATCTGAGGGACTTCATGGACCAGGGCGTGAATCTGGCGGATGTGGATACGATCACCATCGGCGTAGGCGACAAGGACAATCCACAGCCTGGCTCGGGCAAGATGTTCTTCGACGATATCCAGCTCTACCCGCCTCGCTACGTTCCCGACAAGGTGACCCCGCTGGTGGCCGACTTCACGGGTGACGGTGTGGTGAACTTCGCCGACCTTGAGGTTATGACGAACGACTGGCTGCTGGGCGATTCCACGCTTACCGCGACCGAGCCGGGGCCTGCCCTTGCCTGGTGGAAGTTTGACGACAATGCCAACGACGGCGGGGGTAGCGTCAACGGCACGCTGCGCGGCAATCCGACTTATACCGCTGGCAAGGTTGGTCAGGCGATCAGTCTTGACGGTGATGACTACGTGGACTTCGGCAATCCCGCCTCGCTCGACTTCAGTACAGGCGATTGGACCATCTGCGCGTGGGCCAAAACGACCATGACGGGCACGGGCGATGAGAACAAAGGGACGGTCTTCGCCAACGGAGGCGATCAGACCGGCGGCATCCGGTACACGCTGGCCGTGGGCGAGGTGACGTCGGGCATGATGACCTTGACCACGGATGACGACGCGTCGAAGATTCAGGCGACGGGCACGACGCCGGTCAATGACGATGTGTGGCACCACGTCGCGGGAATAAGAAGCGGGACTCAGTTGCGCCTGTACGTTGACGGTGTACTGGAGGCTACAGCCAATGTGCCCGCCGGATACGATCTTTCCGGAACGTCTCAACACAATGCTTACGTCGGCGTCATTACCGACAATAGGGACGCCACTCTGATCAAGTATTTCATCGGGCAGATCGACGACGTTCGTATCTATGACTATGCTCTTACGGACTCGGAGGTGCTGGGCGCTATGGGTGTTACCGAGCGCTATAATCCGCTGACCTCGCCGGCCAACATCTCCGATGACGAGCCGGCAAACTCCAAAAGCGTTAACTTCAAGGACTTCGCCATCCTGGCGGATGAGTGGCTGAACAAGCTCGTCTGGCCGATGTGGTAAAGGAGATATTCTCTAGGATTTTGGCGGGCGGGTAGGCCGTCGAAGTTGCTTGTGAACAATGTACAATAGCCTACAGGGCGTGCCCCGGGAGGCTTCGGGACACGCCCTGTGATTTGTTTCACCGAATGGGGGAACATGAAGTATTCACAGAGGATTGTGGCGAGTGCTGTTTTGGCAATGGGGTTGGCGTGTATCGCCTTCGCGAATGACGGTTCGACCATCAGCGACACCGTGGCCGACACGAAGTTCAGCCAGGACCGTGGATTCTACGATGCGCCCCTCGTTGTTACCATCACGACGGAAACGCAAGGGGCTACGATATGTTATACGACTGATGGCAGTACGCCTACTGAGACGCACGGCCGAATTTATTCTGGTCCTATCAGTGTCAGCACGACGACGTGTCTTCGCGCAATGGCCTATGAACCGGGTCTATCGCCAACGAATGTGGACACGCAAACCTACGTCTTTCTCGACGATGTGATTCGCCAGACCGGGGCTGGCTTTCCGAACACGTGGGGACACAAAGGTGCCGACTACACAATGGACTCCATTGTGGTCAATGCTTACCGCGATACGATCCACGACGACCTCAAGGCCGTTCCCACGATGTCACTGGTCATGGACGCGGACGACTGGTTCGGCGCGCCCAAAGGCATCTACTCACATCCCGACTGGGAAGATCAGTACGACGAGAGGGCCGAGAGGGCCGTTTCCGTAGAGTTTTTCGACCCATACGATGCGGAGAATCAGTTTCAGATCGACGCGGGCGTGAGAATCGCCGGGGGCAGCAGCACGGGAGGCTGGAAATCGGATAAGCTGTCGATGCGCCTGAAATTCCAGACACCCTACGGACCCGCGAAGCTTCACTACGATCTCTTCGGCGATGGAGCGGCCGAGAGTTTTGACACTCTCGTGCTGGACGCCCGGCTGAACAACGCCTGGAACTACGGCAACAATGATTCGCAGCGGCGCAGGGCGCAGTATGCCCGTGACCAGTTCACGTCCGACATTCAGAACGCCATGGGCGGCTACGGCCACCACGGCCGGCACGTGCATCTTTATATCAACGGCCTGTACTGGGGCTTATATAATCTCCATGAGCGCCCCGACGAATCTTTCGCTGCGTCCTATTTCGGCGGCAATAAAGAGGACTACGACGTCCTCAAGCACAACAGCAGTAACGTTGTTAATGGTTCCAGCGCGGACTATCGGGAAATGTTCGACGTGGCCAGGGCCGGCCTCTCATCGAATGCGCGATACCAGTCGATCCAGCAATACCTGGACGTGCCCAACTTCATCGACTACATGCTCACCAACTTCTACTACGGCAATACGGACTGGTCTCAGCAAAACTGGTACGCCACGAGGAATCGCTACGATCCCGCAGGTCGTTGGCGCTATCATTCCTGGGATGCCGAGAAAGGTATGCAAGGGCTCAATGACAACGTTGTCACCAAAGACGACGGATACGGCAGTCCGACGTATCTACACCAGAAGCTCAAGAGCAACGCCGAGTATCGGTTGCTTTTCGCGGACCGCATCTATCGGCACTTTTTCAATGGGGGCGTGCTCAGCGTGGCGGGAGCGAGGGCTTTGTACCAGCGCCGGCTCGACGACGTCGACCGGGCCGTGGTGGGCGAATCGGCACGCTGGGGAGACAATCGCATAGAGCAGGGGGGCATCCGGTACACGCGGGACGAGCATTGGGTCGCCCAACGTGACTGGCTGTTAGGGACGTACTTCCCGCAGCGCACCGGAATCGTACTCGACCAGCTTAAGTCAGCCGGTCTGTACCCTCAGATAGAACCTCCTGAATTCAAAGGGCGCAGCAGTCAGAGTCCGCCTGCCGTGACGCTGAACATGGCCAATCCGAACGGTTCCGGCTCGATCTACTACAACATCGGCGGGGCCGACCCACGAGAGCCTCTGACCGGAAACCCGGTTGGTTCGCTCTATACCCGTTCGGTCACGTTCACAGAAAGTACACGCGTCAAGGCACGCGTTCTCAGCGGGACAGCATGGAGTCCTTTGAACGAGGCCGTTTTTGCGGTCGGACCGGTCGCCGAGAGTTTGCGGATTACCGAGATCATGTACCATCCGCTGGATACGGGCGATCCTGATGATCCCA
The DNA here is from genome assembly GCA_037381725.1 of Sedimentisphaerales bacterium. GTDB lineage: Bacteria > Planctomycetota > Phycisphaerae > Sedimentisphaerales > Anaerobacaceae > JAFGTG01. The sequence goes on along the minus strand of JARRQQ010000129.1, from coordinate 2,638 downwards.
ATAGAGAGTTCATCGAACTGAAGAACGTCGGGCCGGAAGCCCTGAACTTGAACTTGGTACGCTTTACTGACGGGATTGACTTCACGTTCCCAAGTATGGAGCTTGCACCGGGCCAGTACGTGCTTGTGGTCAAGGACCTTGAAGCGTTTTCAGCACAATACGGCACGGATGCTCTGGTCGCCGGTGAGTACTCAGGCAGCCTGAACAATGGCGGTGAAAGGATTGAGCTTGATGACGCCGCCGGTCAGATGATACAGGAATTCAGCTACAAAGACGGCTGGTATGATACCACCGACGGTGACGGATTTTCGCTAACGATAGAAGACCCGGTCAGCTCCGATCCGAATCAGTGGTCCGACAAGGACGGCTGGCGTCCGAGTGTGTACGTCGGCGGTTCGCCCGGCTGGGACGATACAGAAGACATCCCGACAGTGGGCGAGGTCGTTATTAACGAGCTGCTGGCCCACGCGCACGACGAGGCCCCCGACTGGATCGAGCTGTACAACACGACCGATCATACCATCGACGTCGGCGGCTGGTTCCTCAGTGACAGTGAGACGGCCCCGATGAAATACGAGATCGCGGAAGGGACGATGATCGGCCCACACGGGTACGCGGTTTTCTACGAGAATCTCCATTTCGGCAACCCGGCCGATCCCGGCTGTCACGAGCCTTTTGCCCTGAGCGAGAACGGCGAGACGCTCTTTCTGAACTCCGGGCGGGGCGGTTTCCTGACCGAGTACGATACGCAGGAGGCCTTCGGCGCCTCGCAGACCGGCGTCGCCTTCGGCCGCTACCGCAAGAGCACGGACACGTACAATTTCGTCGCCATGAGCGTCAACACGCCGGGTAGCGCCAACGCCTATCCAGCGGTCGGCCCGGTAGTCATTAGCGAGATCATGTACAACCCTGTCCGTGACGACGCAGAATACATCGAGTTGCTGAATGCCAGCGATTCCTATGTCATATTGGCTGAATACGATGACGAGAACCTCGTGGAGGTTCCCTGGCGACTGACGGATGATAGCAATGGCATCAGCTTCGATTTCCCGCTTGGCACGATGCTGGCTCCAGGCGAACGTCTGCTCCTGGTCAAGGACAAGAACGCCTTCGTTTCGGCCTATCTCACGATTGCCCCCGGCGTTCAGATATTCGAGTGGGGTGCCGGCAAGCTCGACAATGCAGGCGAGAAGGTTCGGCTCTTCAAACCGGGCGATCAGCTCGACGGCACGCGGTACTACATTGAGATGGACCGCGTCAACTATAGCGACGGCTCTCACCCCTCCGGCGATGCGACCGGGCCCATAGACCCGCATGGCTACGGTGCAGCGCTCACACGGTTGGACCCATCCGATTACAGCAACGATCCGGAGACCTGGACCGCGGCCGATCCCTCACCCGGCCAGTAGACTGTGCGGGGGGACTGCTCCTGACTCGAAAGACTGACTGACTCGGAACGAAAATGCTCAGAACTCTAAAGATGCTATTGTTATGTTTGGTATTGTTGACCCTGTTGTTTGCGGCGGAAAGTTGGGCGGACGAACCAACGACCCCGCTTATCAGCGAATTCATGGCGATCAACGGCGGCAAACCGCCGCTGGCATTGGGTGAGTTGCTGGACGAGGATGGGGACTCGTCCGATTGGATCGAAATCTGCAATCCGACGAACGAAGTGTTTGACCTGGAAGGCTGGTATCTGACGGACGATCCCGACAATTTGACGCGATGGGAGTTTCCATCTGTGCAGGTCGAGCCGGGTGGGTACATGATTGTCTTTGCCTCGGGCAAGGACCGCGACGATCCGGACGGCGGATTGCACACCAACTTCAAGATTTCCTCAAACCCCGGCTTCCTGGCTCTTGTCGAACATGACGGCCGGACCATTGCGCATGCTTATGCGTACCCACAGCAATTCGGCGATATTTCTTACGGGCTGAGCAGTAACGCGGCCGATCTTTCCTCGATCCCTGAAGGCTACTTCTATGACCCGACGCCCGGCGAGACGAATCGCGGCATTGTTGCCAACCTCGGACCTTCGATTCGCGACGTCACGGCCAATCCACCACAGCCGACCAGCGGCGAAGATATGGTTATCACGGCGGTGGTGACTGAGACCTTCAAGCCGGTCGTGGGAGTGTACCTGGTCCATCGCGTCAATTTCGACTCCAGCACCGGCGCCGAGATGTTCGACGACGGGCTGCACAATGACGGCGCCGCGGGCGACGGTCTGTACGGCAGTGTTATCGACGCCGACGACTATGGCCCCGGGGACATGGTTCGCTGGAAGGTCATCGCGTACGACGTGAAGTCCAACGTTTCCCAAGCCCCTGCTTTTCTTTTGAGAGAGGGAGAACGGCAATCGCCCGAGTACTTCGGCACGGTGCTGGTCGATCCCTCCATCCATACGGCTCTGCCCGTCTTTCAGTATTTCGTTGAGGATACCGGCGCCGCGGGGACCCGCGCAGGCACACGGGCTTCGGTTTTCTACGGCGGTGAATTCTACGACAACGTTTTCATCCGCCTGCGCGGCGGCTACACAACCCACGGCCGCAAGTTCAAGTTCAACGACGGCCATCAATTTCGCTTCGATCCGAACCTGCCTCGCGTGGACACCATCAATCTTAACGAAAGAGGGGCC
>JARRQQ010000128.1:0-12592 GCA_037381725.1 Sedimentisphaerales bacterium | reverse complement strand
CTTATACCAATTGCCCGTCAGGCCTCCCGTGATGGTATCACCGGTAGAGTCAGTAAAGGCGAACGAGCCCGCACCGTCGGCGGTGTTAGCGGTCGAATCGATGTTGCTGAGCGACATCGTGAGCGAAAAAGAACCAGCATCGGGGACAGCAATATCCCATAAAAGGTGAGCCGCCTGGTTAAGAGCGGGAGCTGACTGACCTACCACATCGCCCGTACCTCCTACCGTTGGATTCGCAGCCACCGTAAGAGTAGTTGACGCATTAACATATTGAACCGTGGGATTCGAAATGGTGAAGTCAAACAAATCAGCCATTGCACTCGTTGTGCCCAAGCACAAGAGAGCCACAATACTCAATATTGATATTTTCAATTTCATGATTGTCGATCCTTCCATACACATAAATCGACTCACGTTTTCACCGGGTTGAGAACGATACCCAACCCAAGTGATTCCCTCTTCTTATTAGAAACGAAGAGACAACGAAGACTCTCCTTTAGGGCATGTTCGGAGGACCGCGGGATGTAAGAACATCCGATGCGAACAGAGATCTTCGCCAAAGAGATATGACAGTCCTCTGGCGAAACTGAGATAGAAGATCTCCCGCCGAGCCATTCGGCGGCAGTAAACAGTAAACCCATAGCGTGCAGAGGGACTCCGGCGTCGCCGCAAAACTGTGACCGATTTGCAGGGGACCCCCATCGTGGTACCATTCCGGGATATGACTGAAATGTAACCTTTTGATCCAATGGGGCGAACTGCATAAGCCCAATCCCATCAGAGCATATAGACACAAGCCGACACTGCCCGGCCCGCCGCTCAAGTCGATTGCCTGCTGAGGGGCACTGGCAGGTGGGGTGGTTTCGGAGATATTCTCGGACGCAAGCTCAACGGGGCCCAAATCGAAATCAATAAGAGGGCGATCAAACAAGCCGGACTGGTCCGCCTGACGGACCTCCACTCTGTCGCTCACGCTCTGCGATGGCAACCGATCGACCTGCGGCTGATACACCGACGTCATGTCGGCACGCACAAACCCCGCAAAAAGCAAGGCGCAAATAGTACCTGAGATGAGCCTCCTCCGGCAATTCATCACACCCCGTACTCCAATCACTCTAATCCTTGTAGTATCACAAAAAAACAGTCCTTAACATTATCTCTTTTACCATAAACAGTGGTGAATCGCAAGCGCATTTTTGAAAAAAGGGGATTCTTTTGCCAAATTCTTTCCGACCAGGGTTCTTTTGTTGTAATCTTTGCTATTACAAGACTTTGTGATGACACTTTGCCCATCGCTGGCCGGCAACTTCTACCTATGATTGTGCCTGGGTTGCCTTATATTTCTTGCCTTGTCAGCTTAGCACACGAGCCTGCACAACCGTTTTCATGTAGGTTGTTCTGCCTTCCTCCTTCGCTTCCCTGAAGCTTGCCAGGTTTTCGGCTGGGCTCGTGCGCGAACCTCCTGGGGCTCGGGCTCTGGTTCAACGAGTTCATTCATTAGCCAAAGCTCGCCGAACATGAGCAAGACGGCCGCCGGCATCATGACCAAACCGGCAAAGTCATGGAAGAATTTCTCTGCTACTTCAGCGCTGACAAGCAACATGAGCACAGCCGTCACTACAATTCGGATGATATTGCATATGATCGCGACGGGCACGCTGGAGAGAAGTACAACCGTTTTTTGCCAGCCTGGACGTTTGATCACGTAGCCAATGAACGCCGCGACAATAATAAACGCCGTGAGCATGCGCAGACCGCTGCAGGCCTCCGCGACGCCCACCGCCGTATCTCCGTTCAACGTCAGAACATTTCCCTGCCGGCCGACCTTCATGAACGCTTCCAGGACAAAAACCGATCCCATCGAGGCCAGGTTTTGCAAGGGCCCGCTGATGATGTTATGTATGCGGCCGGGAAAGGGGACCATCAAGAAAAGGAATAATAGAATCCAGGAAACACGCCGAAAGACCTGCCACCCGGCCACCGTGAGAACTAGGCCGGCAAGGGATAGAACAAATGAATATCGCCTTTTTTCTTTCGACCCAAAGAAATACAAGGGCGACCAGCGGGACAAGCTGACCTGCCGAGTAATCATCATCCTCCTTCCAGTCGCGCATAAGGAGCGTGATCGTCGGCCAATACGACCAGAGCGTCACAGCCACCAGCAACAGCGAAACCGAAATCAGTATCAAGGTGATCTTTCCCTTATATCCTTCGCCGGATTTGGGTAGAGAATGTCGATGACGAATATGACGTCTAATCACCAATCGGTTCCTTAGATAGCCTGTTTGTTTCGGCTTGCTCATGGTCCGAAGAACGATCTTCAACAACGCCCTTGAAAACGTCTACGATCAAAGAAGTGGATGCGACAGCAAAATCGGAGAGAATGGCCATTGCTGATTGGACAGTCTGACCTGGTGCGATGAGCGTGACGATTTGCACCTGAGCGACATAGTCTACTGTCCCGGACCCTCGCCACGCCTTCGAGCGCAACAGGGAAACGTCGCGGCAGTATTGCCCATCGACCAGGTAATAATCCAGAACGATGACTCTCGATTTGTCCAACGTTCCGCGGGAAAACTGCAGAATGTTGCAGGGCAGTTTCATCTCATTACTCAAGGGCAGATCCACAGATTGTCGATTCGTTAATGTCCAGCCCGCGCCGGTGTAGCAGACTTCCGGGCGGTGAGGCATCAGGTCGCGCGCCTTGACGCCCGAAGCGATATACAGCAGCGCGGACTCCAGACCGCTTCTACGCGAATAACGGCGGTTGATATGTGCATCGGTATCAGTAGCCCGCACGATGGCTTCGTCCAGCGGCACTTCCTGGCCGGTCCAGTCACCGATGCGCAGAGGGAGTTGTTGCAGAGCTTCGGGATCGATCGGCATCGTATCAACGGGAGCCGACAGCCTTGCGGCCAAAACCCGGAATCCCAGTCCAAAAATCAGCATCAGGACGCTTGATACAATCGCTGCTATTGTAGCGGAAGTCTTGTTCGATATAGGGTGCTTCGCCATGCATTTACTCTCGATCTATGCAGAAGCTGATTTCGGTTCATCGATCTCAATTCTGCACATCAGACACGCATTCCCGCTACTCACATAGTGACCGACCAGTGTTGTGCCGGCCTGTTTCTGATGATACCCGCGGCTGACCCATCCGCAGATCGGATCTTCGCTGCCATGAAACTGTTCAACCTCAAGACACGGATCGATATCAATCGTGACAGTCCCCGACCCGGTATCCACACGATACCGATTCTTTCTTTCAGGTCGAAGCTGACAATCCTCGGCTAGATGGAAAAACACTTCGATCTCGTGCTTTCCCTTGGCGAGGATATCATCACGAATCACCACGTCCCGTCCATCCAGATCAATCATACGCTTATGACTTACCGGGTCAGCTAGATGCATATAACCATCATGTCTTCCGATCACCTTACCGCCCGTGTCTGTGGGCTGCCAACTCAGACACTCCGCCCTGGCCCGCCTGCCCCAGAGAAACGGTCCCAGCATCTCCGATTGATCGAGGCCATCGACAACAATTGTATTGTGCGCTCGCGTGCTGCGGAAATACTGCCGCCATTTCGGATAACTGAAGTAATCGTACGTTCCCGGATCAACGAGCACATCCCTGCCGAAAGCCCGGAGTGTGAAGCTCAGAGCATCTGCATGTCCGTGTCCTGCCATAGGCCTCATACCCAGCGGACCGCAGTCGAATACCACACTGATGCGATCCGGCGAGTTCAATGTACCATTCTGGAGGAGATAATAACCCGTTTTGTCCAAGGCCGTCGAAGCGCATTGATGACTCTCCATTTCAGAGATTGAATTGTAATGATCGAATTCTGATTTGCCCAGTAACCACCGAACCGGTTCAGAAGTGCCGCCTGCCGCCGCTTTGAAATCACCGCGCTCAAATAACGCAGCGCCGACTGCCAGCCATTCTTTGACACTGTGCGGATCGCTCCCGAGATCCAAAACGTACCCATCATCACAGTCACCGAATGGAGGCAAACAATCACCACCCTGACTTAATTTGGCCACAAATTCGAACATCTTTTCCAGACGCGACCAGTAGGATTCAGGCAGACTGTGACCCGTTTTGCGCGCCGTTATACCAATAACGACAAAAAACTGCAACACGAAGAAATGGTATCCTATCGCCTGTTCGACCGTGCCGCCGTCAGAAGATGTCTGACGCAAGATTTCTCGACAGAGAATGCCTCGGCTCCTTATTCGATATGAAGACGCCTTTTTGAGGTAGGGGAAATAGGATGCCCCAACGAACACGCCCGCCGCCTCGCCGATCAGATGATTATTCACAGAAGAACCGCGCGAATACTTTCTGTCGATTTCCCAGATATGACGCGATACGGAATCCAAAATTCGATGCTGCAATGACTTCCCTACCGCTTTCGATTCCTTGATGAGATCCAGGGCCCATACCCAGTTAATCAGTCTTGTCCCAAGCTCCAGGCCGCTGCGCCAGTTCATTCCGAGACCGTAAGGATTCTGTGTGAGCCAGCTATCGATTTGTTCCGCGACGGCATCGGCGAATTTCTTGTCCCCACTGAGCCGATAAGCGCGGCCAAGCACCACAAGCTGATGATGACGGTTCGGTTCCCAGACGTATTTGCAATCGCCGACCTTGTTTACATCCCGGTAATCCAGGGAAGGACTGAAAATCATTGATGTGTTCTGCTCACGTTTATGATCTCGATTCCAGTTAATCGGATTGCCGAGATCCATGTCCCTCAGGTCGAAAAAATCCAAACGGTGTGACGCGATTCGCTTCGCCCGAGCTATGAGGTCATTATACTTATGATGTTCATCCCCTTTCTTGGCCTTCAGCCATGACTTGTCCTCGATGGCCACATCGCTCACTCGAAAAGCCGAGCTCCTGATGTGACCATCTGTATTCACTATCGTCGACAGGGCCCTTAACCGCTGTCGCCACCTGATCAAAACCCAGTCATCGAGGTTGCGTCTCGATGATCTCATCCGCCAGGTAATCTCGCCGGAAGACATCGCTTTCAAACGTTTGTGATACCAACTCAGTGCTTGCATGATCTCCGGGGAATGCTCATCAATATTGATTGATACGTGTTCGGGTCAAAAAGCGAGATAGCACAGAGACTAATCGTCCTTGCCGTCTTAGAAATCTACCGTATTCTCTTTTCGCTTGGATGGTATTATCTTAAGAGAGTCTTTTCAGAGTTGATTGCGTTTTTCGGTCCTTCCGTTTGAAAAGGAACACGACGAATACAAGAGCCGCATATGGAAGGAAATATTCGATAAAGCTTTCATCTTGAGAACGGGAAAGTGCGCACCCTCCTCCGCCTCCTCCTCCGCCACCGGTAGGAAGGCCCAGTACTGTGAAAAACGGCGTCAAATGCGTCGTCTTGAACTGAAGGGCATGCAAATTCGAGGTAATCTCGATGGTCTCAATATTCGTGATTCCCTGCTGGCTCAGCGTGCCGGTACGCGAATCGTACCAATACACCGTGGGCGTACCAGCGGCGGCCGTCACCGTGTACGGTATCGTCATCGTGACCGGTATGTTAAAGGTGATTCCGCTTGGGCCGAAGTCGTACCCATTCAAAACGTATTTATGAGCATCCCCGGGAAGATTCTCAATTTCCGTTATCGTCATATTCACATCATAGGGGCAGGTCCCTGCCAGTACCACGATAGAAGCATCACTTGGATTGACTATACTTGCCGGATCGGTTCCAACGGTCACATCCGTGGAAGTGGGACTTACCTGTCCCGAGGCCAGTGAGGTCGGCTTCATATACGTGCTTGCGGCAGAATATATCTCCGAATTGTCGCCTCTGTCATCTGTCCACACAACATAAGGATATCCGTACTGGTCTATACCTATGGCGGGTTCAGTTTGGTTTGAGTTCGTGCCTCCATCGCCTACAAAAACGTTTGTTTCGGAACCGGAATTTGCTTGTACAAACCAAATATCCGTATCGCCCACGCTTCCGGAAACATCTCGCTCATCATGCCAGCATGCGAAGACACCTAGGCTGTTGCCCGTGCTGCCTGTGACGGCAATCGCTGGCGAGAACTGCCCTTTGCCCTTTGCGTAGTCGTCGATCAGATTGCTTCCGATCAGTGCGCTTCCCGGCAGGCCATTCGAGGAGGCATAGTAGATACCGCTGTCACCTGAAGTCTGATCAGTCCACAACATATGTAGAATCGAGCCGGTTGATTCAACGGCAATGGCTGAGCTTGCCTGATCGGCCACTTTAGACACGACGGGCACGTTCGTCCAGGGACCGGTACTGGAAGCCGCACCGTAGATATCAAGGCCATTCGTAGGATTTCGGGTATCTGTCCAGAGAACATAGATGGTACTCGAAGAATCGACGGCAATAGCCGGTTCAGTTTGATTCGAAGGATCGTTAGTTATTTGTGAAACCGTTTCTGTTGCAAAACCATCACTCGAACTAGCCATGCAGATATCTTGATTGCCTGCATAGTCGTCCTGCCAGACGACATGAGCATAATTCGAAGATTGACTGTCAATAACGATGGCCGGGTTGAGCTGATTGCCTTCATTCGGGTCATTAACCCTTCTCTCCGGAGACCAGTTTACGCCGTCCGAAGAGGTTATGCAATAGATGTCCCATTCCCCCAGATTGTTGCCACCTGCCTGCCTGTTATCCTGCCAGACAACGTACAACCTGTCGTTGGCATCCACGGCAATAGCAGGGTTTGACTGATCAGAACTATTCGTTGTCAATCGGACGCTGGCGCCGAAAGCCTCCGCCCCCACATCAAGTCTGGCGATAAAGATATCTCTGCTACCAACCGGTCCGGCGTGCCAGACGGCCCACATATTGCCGGCGCTGTCGCGAGCAGTGGCGGGCCCGGCTTTATCGATCCCTTCGATACCCGGATCGACCCGGTTATTTTGGCCGAACGAGCGCATCTCGGTCGTGAAAGAATGCGACTGCCCGACCATCGCCACTCCGCTAAGATCGGCGGCATTGACGGTAACGGTTAGGGTCTGGTCAAAATCGAAGTTTTGGTTCGATTGATACACATAGGTATAATCGGCGGGTGTACCTACTCGGTAGCAATGCCCGCTTGCACTGTTGTAGCTGGTTGTATCCCCCGTATAAACTGTATTGCCGTCGAGTGCAATCGTCACACTGCCAGCGTCAACGCCGAGCCCCGTATCGGTGATGTGCAAAATGATGAGGCTGTTTAAAGGTACTTGAATATCGTCAGCGGCCGGCGAAAGGCCCGTGACGGTAGGAGCGGCCCCATCCTGTTGGCCGAAATTGGCAATAACTGTATAATCCACATCGGCCGTCACCGTTGTGCTCGCTGCATTCGGATTGGCCACTTTGCCCGCATTCACGGCCGTCCCCGTCCAGTTCACGAAATAATAATTGCTGAGGGGCGTCGCCCGGATCGCGACAGATGTCCCATAAGCATACTGAAAAATTCCCTCTCCGGGAACCGTTACCGATCCTCCGCTCGTGGAAGAAAAAGTCAGTGTCCGAGGATCAATGGCAAAATTGGCCTGAATAGTATAATCCCCATCAACGGTCACCGTCGTGCTCGCGGCATTTGGGTCGGTCACCTTCCCGGCATTCACCGCTGTCCCCGTCCAGTTCACGAAGTGATAACTAGTAACCGCTGTCCCCTGAATTGAAACGACCGTCCCATGATCGTATCGAAAGACACCCTCACCCGGACCCGTCACTGATCCGCCACTCGTGGATGAGACCGTCAGAGTCTGTTGGATGGGCGCCCCGACCGTGACAGTGATTGTAATCGTTTCCGAAACGCTGACCTGTCCATCACTAACGTGGAAGGTAACATGATAAGTGCCATTTTCTCCGCTTGATGGAGTCCACACGAACGTCCGTGTATTCGGATCAAAGCTGCCTCCGGTGGGAACATCAGTGGCTGAATAGCTCAGTGTATCCCCCGGATCGGCATCCGTGGCGCTGACCACAAACGTTAGCGTCCCGTTCTCAGCAATCGACCTATCGCCAATTGCCTGAAAAACCGGGGCGTGATTACCGCTGGTCGTGGTGGTCCCTGGAACCACGTTGGACAATTGCGACGTGGTACTTCCTGTGTCGTTACTTGTTTTGATACCAACATAATAGGTCGCCCCAGAATTCAAACCTGTTATTGCAAAGGATTGAGAATCTCCAAAATTACCCGGCGTAGGCTCGCCCTGCACCTGAGTGGCCGCATCCCAGTTGGCCTCCGCCAGCGAACTCGTAGCATATCTGATGTCATAACGGCCCGGCCGATCCGAACTCCCGTCTCCTCCCGGCACCGTCCAACCTATCGTCACTGAATTCTGACTGGCGTCCAAAATCGCCAAATCCGTGACCTCACTGAGCGTATACTCATGAGCTCCAATGTCCCACTCAGAACCTTGAGGGCGCAGATTTCCACTTGTATCTTTCCTTATATCTATGCCATACAACTGCTCAAAAGTCGTGAACGCCTGCTGCACGGCTCCGGATGAGGCGCCCGCATCTATTGCCGGGCTACTTGCTTGCAGACTAAAGTCGGCATTGGCAGCATCCATGAACAAAGGATCGGCCTCAATACATCCGACCCCTTTGCCTGGCTCGTTATTGATAAAGTCGGCAAGCGAATAATAAGTAGCATCAGCCCATTTAATCGCTATTGTTCCGGAGCTTCTGTGAAATAGGTTATTTTCAATCGGCGTCCTGTCGGCTAATGCAGCCATTGGCCCCCAATTTTCAATCTCAATTTCAAAAGTGCCTATTTCGCTAAAAATATTGTTAAAAAAGGAATAGTCTGAGTCCTGGGTGCTGCCGACGGTTGTATTTTGAGAAACCCAACTGACAAATCCGCTGCCGGGAATATTATAGAGAACATTGTTAATCACGTAGATAGTCATCTTCCGGTAGGTAACGATACCGTGTGCAAGTGTGTCGTGAAGCGTATTGCCAATAATATAGGTGGTGTTGCTCAGCACCTCATCATCTATCCTGATCGCATTCACAGAATCATAAATATCGTTACATAATACCCAGGTCAATCTACCGCCCTCATTGCCGGGAAGACAAGCCGTGCCGTCGGAATCAAATAGGGCCCGGTATCCATACATCGTGTTTTCGGAAATTATCACATGCTCGGAATCCTTTAGATCAACCGCGTTCTCGGTATCGTGGGACATCACATTGCGACCAATGTAAATGTATTGCGGGTGTTCACCGTTTACCGCAGCCTGGCCGGCAGCGGCATTGACCTGAATGGAATCACCATCGTTATCGTGGATGTGGTTGTCCACTATCCAGACATTGGTCGCATAGTCCATAATCGCGATTCCATGGGCATCATATTGGTCTCTGGGCATACCATTGTTGTAGATATGATTATTGTAGATAACGGTGTGATCGAAAGTAGGATTAACTTGACGAGGATCTCCTAAAGCAATTACGCTTCCGGTAGGACTGAGCTGATCGTGAATCAAGTTATTTCTAATCGTCATGTGGTCATACACGCTATCGCCCGGATAAAAAATAATCATTGTATCAAGCAAATTGAGATTTTCCAGAATCATGTAGCTTCCAGAGTGTCTAATGTCTTTGCCTTGTATTACGGGAAAGTTGTTTTGGTCGTTTGGGTCCCAACCTCGGACAAATATCGGTTTGTTAGCAGTGCCCTGTCCGGACAATCGCCAGATATAAGTGCCATAGGTATACGGCCCGCCGTGGATCTCGACTACACTGCCTTCAACCAAATTTGTCGGGATCGTAATTCTGGGGAGACTCGCAGTTCCATAGGGATTACTAGTGTCCGTAGCGCCAGGATCAGTATTGTCGATATAATGAGTATAATAGCCACCTTCGGAATTTTGAGTATATGTCAATGTCTGATTCCTGTTTGCAGGGTCATCGTACATCCGGTAATTCTCAAAGATCCCAAATCCTGGTACAGGTATCCCTATCGGAGGTTTCCAGGTGGCAAACTTGGCAATGACGGTTTTGTCGCTGCTCATTGTAAGATTCAGAACTAGCTTCTTTCCGTGCGCATCCCCTGCCCAGCCAGTAAAGTAATATCCTGTATGCGGTTTTGGTATGAGCTCGACTATCTCTCCTATACTGTAATCGACTTTTGCCGGAGTAGCTGTTACTGAACCATTGGTTGCAATTATTGACAAAGTAGCGGCTTGACCTTTAATGGGCTTAAGAAGGAAAGCGATGGCCATCGTAAGAATTAGCCAAAACACTCGATAACTGCCTATGTACACTATTCTGGGATATGAATTAACCATCCGTATCATCAATATCTCCTGAAGTCCACTCTCTTTTTTAAAGTATAGTTAATGTCTAATGCTCTTATTCACAACAATTTGTTATTCCATGATATAGAAATGGGCCTCTCACTACGAAAGAACGGAGCACGCATACACGAGCTTATCATTCCTTATTGTCAATAATGTCCGTAGGGGGATTCCAGACTTTTACAGAAATCCTTAGACATTACGCTCTGGGTCCGACGGAATAGTATTCTTCTGCTGAATTCGCTGATCTACATAAATGGCCTTGCCTCTGATAGAAAGAGGAATTGAATCAACAATCTCTACTGTGAAAGAGAGTCGGCCGCTGAGCTTGCGTGCAAGATTACGATGTATCCGGCTGATATCCTCCTTCTTAAAACCGTCGGCCGGCACGATGTGCAGGGCAGCCTGGCCCGGGCTTTCCTGTATGAATTGAAACTGCCTGATGTGCAGGAAGGTATCATCGTGCATATTCAGGCCCGTCCAAGGAATCTCGGAGTCATCGGTAGCAATCAAGATCTCCTGAGTTCGATGGCCTCGGATGTCACAAATGATCGGATGTTCCCGCTTGCAGAGCTCGCAGTGATCACCGACATACGTCGCCCAATCTCCGGTGCGATAGCGGATGAACGGCATCNNNACGGCATCACCATGTTAATGAAACCGGTGCCCACAATCTCGCCCCGTTGGTCCGGAGTCGTCACAGGATTACCCTCTTCATCGAGGAGCTCGAAATAGCCGTAGGTCGGCCAAACATGGTAGTTGCTGGAATGCTCACACTCGGCAGCCAGGACGAGCTTTTCGCTATGTCCATAGCAGGAGAAGTATCGGCGGCCGAAGACTTCTTCGACTGACTTCCGCTGCTCGGGATAAACGATTTCCGACTCGGCGATGATACCTCGGATGTTTTCTGGAGGATCTCGGTGGCTTCGAACAATGAAACGAGCCAGTGCGGTGATTGTAGAAGGATACACATGAAGAAAGCATGGCCCTACACCCGCGATATGGTCCAGATAACGTCCCATATTCTCGTCAGACAGATGGAAGCTGCTATAGTAGTGATACCGTAGAATCGGGTCATATTCATGGCGAAATCCGTTGCGATCAGACGGAACTGTCCGACCACGCAACACGGCCATCGACATTCCCAACCTATAGTCTGCTCGTTCCCAGCTTGCAGTAAGGTAGGCGTACTCGACCGATGAGCGGTTGGCATCCAAATAGAAATATAACGGTGTTCCACTCGTTCCACCGGTAGATCCGAAATCAACGTCCCCACTGTTGACGCTCTTAGTGCACATTCTGGAGATGTTTTCGATCACCGTCTGCTTGTTGATCGTGGGAAGTCGATTCATATCCTCCATAGATCGCAAATCACCCGGCCGAAATCCAACCGAATCAAATAGGTGGCGGTAGAACGAAGTCTTCTCATAAGCGAGTTTCGTGACTTGGCGCAACCTCTCGATTTGGTGCTCTCTGGATCGTTCCACAGACCACCATTGGGCATCCTGCACAAACTTGCAGTTCTCCCTGAAACTCTTGCCCAATAACCATTGGGCAGGAATGATCCCAATCCCAGGCCCCAGTGTGGACTTGAGCAAAGGCAGCGTCTTTTCCCACAGATTTTTTCTAGAAAGTGCCTTTTTCATCTGTGTCGATCCGCGGTCGCAAGATCGCTAGAACGTCGCTACACCGCACATTGTTTTGTGTTGCTTTCAAACTTCCGCTTTGATTCCAGCTCCACATGGTCTCGCCATCCAAAGTGAGGCACGAAGGATAGGTTCATTCCTTCAAACTCACTTAGAAGTCCGTCAAAATGGCGATTATTCGAGATGCAAGTTACTGTGTCAAGGTCAAATCGTACAATTGGCATAGGGTGACTGTCCAAGGCTCGACACAACACAGGTAGCCGCTCATAGTCGAAACCCATTAAACTCACGCAAGCCAAATCGGAGGCTACCGGATTCTCTCCCGCCAGGACTACCCCCGCCTGTTTTGGAGTCGGATCCAGTGGCCCGTTACCCTCGCCACCGATGATGGCGTCAACGATGTTGAATAGGTTTCTTGCTGGACGATCCTTAAGACTTCCGTCCCTATCAGCATACGTCAATATCCGGTTCAAGTCGATCACCATGCGCCAGGTCGTATCATTGCCATACCAGTTCCCGGAGCGAACGGTATCGCTATTTGTGTCGCCGAATATGCCTTTTCCAAGTGCCTTCAACGGCTTTGCCACAATGCCTTGCACAGGTCCGAGTAATGGGAATACCCGTCGGAAGCAGGCCATCGCTCTAC
>JARRQQ010000127.1:0-8917 GCA_037381725.1 Sedimentisphaerales bacterium | reverse complement strand
CACAGAGTGTCTGGCGTTGACAGGGGTTATTCCATGCGAACGCATCCTTTCATAGTATTCTTTGAAAGCATTATCTCTGAGCTCTATCGCGCTGGTAGCCGCCCCCAAGACGGCATTCTTGATGCGTCGATTGACGGCCCACGGTAATTTCAATCGGGCTGGTTTAGGCTTGCCCTTTTTATCTTTTCTGCTGGTCATCCGCACCAGTCCAACGCCACAGTATCGGTGCAGCTTAGCTCTATTCTTGAACCGCCAGGGCGTATCGAGGTAGGCAAAAAGGGTCGTCGCGCGAATCAGGCCGATGCCCGGAAGCTTACACCAAGATTTGATGATGGGATATTTACGAGCATAGGCGCTGAATTGTTTCTTCGCGATCTCGACCTGCTCTTTGGTCGCATCATAGCCAATCCACAACATGTTCAGTTGAGCTTTCAAAACGGGATTGTCCAGCTCGGAGAGCCACGCATGGCGACGGACTGGATTACGAACGACCTTCCGGGAAATGCGTACACCATGCATTCGGCAGCAGGCGCGTATCTTATTAATATCCCTGACCGCATCACGGACCCGATCATGGTAGAGATTAATCCAGTGCTTCAGATGGGCTCGATGGTCATCGCTGGTGTGGTGAACGGCCTTGAGGAAGTTGCCTCGCAGGAGAACAGCGAGCTTACCGGAATCAATCTTGTCGTCTCGATCACCTTCAGAAGAGATCAATTTGTTACGACGCGGCTCGGAGACAACGAGTTTATCCACCTTCTCGTGGAGGTTGCGATACAACCAGCCGGCCATCGAGCCTTCTTCCATCGCCAAGATCTTCTTGCCCTGCAGCGAATCGAGAACTGCACTGATAGCCGGCATGCTCGTTGGCACGGAATATCTTGCCACGATATGACCTCTTTGTTCGATGGCCAGTTCTGTATTGTTGCTGTGCACGTCTGCTCCAATGTAATACGTTGCCATGGTGACTTCCTTTCAAATTGCGGTTAATAATGACTAACCGATTCTACTTAAGGATGCCTGGCTTTTCATATCTTCATTGAATACTTTGGTGTCCCTGAAAATGTCGTTCTTCTGCTAAGATAATGATATTTATCGGCTGTCATTAGAGAAAAATCAGGATTTGTGGTAGCAAAATGGAGACACGATGTCCCTTGGTCTTCGTGGCCTTTTGCAGGCTTTGAAAGATATGGCTATGAGCGTGTTCTCTTACTCTTCAGAATTGTCAATTTGTGCCAGTTTCACTCGCCACTTTTCGGCTTTTTCCGGTTTGTTCCAGACTTCGTAGAGGGCGGTCGAGTTCTTAAACAATTCTCACGTGTGTGAGGTGTGACAACGCTATTCTTTCCTCGGCGGTGCGAGGCGTTTGAGCTCCTCGAACCAGTTTTGGATTACAGCAATCCGATGAGGAGGCGGATTCACATCCTTCACCATGACGAAGCGTTGTCCATCAGGCGTGATGTCGTAGGTGCGCCCGTAATCAATATATTCGAAATAGCAGTCATCGAACAGAACTCGCGGAGTGCCCACCGCAAACTCGTCTCCCGTCTCGACCTCAACTACCACGAGCTTTTCAGCATCCAAGTCGCGGTAGAAAAGCTCCCTACCATCGGGTGACCATAGTGGATCACCCGCTGAGATTCCTGTAGGCGAGACGCGCCACCGCTTGCGCTGTGGATCATGGAATGGTCGCACAAAAATGCCAGCAGGTCCATCTTCGGTGGAAACGTATACCAGCCAGCGGCCATCAGGAGACAATTCCCCGCGTGATTCATTCGCAGGCGAATTAAGCAACGGCAGCATCTTGTGGTCGCCGCCGAGTGACAACAGCATCACGTCCCAGCCGGTCTGCGGGTGGAAGCTCCGTTGGAAGATGATGTTTGTTCCGTCGGGTGTCCAGCTCGTGGGTTGGTCGTAGAAAGGCCCGTGCGTGAGCTGCTCGGCTGGACCGCTACCATCGGCGGCTTTCCAATACAGATTCGCGGCCTTAGCGTTCTCTTCTGAGCGTTGCGATATGAATGCAATCCGGCTTCCATCAGGGGACCAGGAACACCACCAGTTGCTGCGCCACGTCTTGTCGGTCAGTTGTTCCATCACGAGTGTTTGCAGGTCAAGTATCCAGACGTGCGAGTCGGGGCCTCCTATCCAGAAAGCGAGCCGTCTTCCATCCGGACAAACGCGTGGGCCTATATACTGCTTCTTCTCATTGATCACCAACGTTTCGTTTCCCTCTCGATCCACCCATAACAGCATCCCTTCCGGTTGCGGCACGGACGGAATCCAAGCGAGTGTTCCCTGTCGAGAGAATCTGGCCCGCCTCACGCCCTCAATGCGAACGGCGGGGCCCGTTGTCTTCAGGGTATCCTTATCAAAGGGCGCCGCCATCATGGTTAGGCCCGATTCGTAAACCAGGTGACCGCTCCTCGCATAGCGGGGAAAGCCGGCACCTTCCACTAACGTTTTCCGCTCATTGGTCACGAGCGACTGCACCACGACATTTTGGAATCCTCCGAAACCACAACCATCATGCGTGCCAAAAATCACTGCTTTACCGCCGGGCAAAACCTCCGGATTCAAGTGCCATAACTCGCGCGGTCCCTCCCTTTCGGAGACCAATTCCGCTACCCCGCCTGAGGCCTTGACACGAGCCAGTGCTAGGTACTGGGTACTTGCGAAGATGATCGTGTCATCCTGCGCCCAGAAAGCACTCGATACGCCCGTGACATCACAAATGGGAATTGGCTGACCTCCGCTTAGGGCTATCTTCCAAAGGCGTGTCATCGTGGCATAACCCAGCCACTGGGAAGCAGGTGAAAAAAACACCGTTGTTGCCCCATCCGTGCCCTCGACGGGGATCACTTCGTCCCGGTTCAGCGGGCGCAAGTAGAGCTGCTTCACTCCAGCTTGTCGACCAAGAAAAGCGATGTGCTTACCGTCTGGAGAAATCGCCATTGGAGAAATCGACGCTGGAGAAATTGTGGCCATCGAGATATCTTCAAGGACAGTAACATCGAGCGCGGACACCTGTCGTATTTGTTCTAAAGGAGGTTGAGTTCGGCTTTCCAGAATGAACCGCATCGTAATAGCGGATAAGACAACGATGATAATCGCAGCAAGCATTATCGCTATTCTTAGTGAATTCGCTTTGGCAGCGGTTGCCGGCGTAGGTGAAATAGAGGGGGGCGTCACAGGTGGTGCTGTAGCTGGCGGGTTCACTGTTTCGCTGATTTCAATGGCCGCATCCCCGATGTCACGAAGGCGCCGGTGCGTGCTTTTCTCCAGGCACCGACGCAGTAGAACCACGATATTTGCCGGCGTGTTCTGCGGAAGCACCTCCCAATCGGGTTCGCGTTCGATAATGCGTGCCAGTATTTCTGTGGCCGTCTCGCCCTCAAATGGAAGGTGACCGGTCAACATCTCGTATAGCACGCAACCAAACGACCAGATGTCACTGCGCCTATCAGTCGGCTTACCACAAGCTTGTTCCGGGCTCATATAAGCCGGCGTGCCCATTACACGGCCGGATTGAGTGACGGCGGTTTCAACGCTTTTGGCTTCGCCTATGAAGGCCTTGGCTAGGCCGAAGTCCAGCACCTTTACCTTGCCTTCCGGCGTAATCTTAATGTTGCCGGGCTTGAGGTCCCGATGGACAACCCCCTTGTCGTGGGCCGCTGAGACAGCTTCGGCGACCTGCTGCCCGATTGAAAGGGCCTCCTCGAGTTTCAGCGGCTTGTAAGCAATCCGCTGGGCTAAGGTCTGGCCTGGAACATACTCAAGGACCAAATAGCTGGTACCTTCTTCCTGTTCAATAATTTCATGGATTACAGCGATATTCGGATGATTCAATGAGGCCAACAGTTCAGCCTCACGCCTGAAACGCATTCTAGCAGTCGGGTCGGCAGACAGAGCGACAGGGATGCTCTTGACGGCTACCGAACGCTTGAGCTTGGTATCACGCGCCAAATAGACGATTCCCATACCCCCCCGGCCGATCATTTCTGCGATCTCGAAATTCCCAATTTTCTGGCCGACAAGACCAGGCTCGGTCACGGCGTCGGCAAAGTCACTCTCATCAGCTTGGACGAGGGTGTCGAACAAATTATTGATTCTATACAGCTTTCGTAATCTCTTTCTGATTTGCTGCTCATACTCAGGGTATCGTTTCACGAATTCTTCTGCATCAGGCCCCCGGCCTTGCATCTGAGCACTGAAAAGCTGCTGTAAAACGTCTTCAAGGGTATGCTTTGGGTTGTCGTCGACGGTCTCGGTCATGAATCACTCTCAAAAACACCGGTCAATGCTACCATTGCACGAGAGAGCAGCATTCCTACGGCATCCACACTCTTACCTAATCTTTCCCCTATCTCTTTGTAGGAGAGCCCGTCGATCTTGGCTAAGACGATGACTTCTCTATACTCGGGCCTCAACTGATCGATGGCTTCCTCAAGTTTAGTCAGATCTTCCTTTTTGGACATGATCGCACTCGGAGTAGTCGCCTCGATGGGGCCGGGAGCCCCGACCGCACGACTTCCAGTTGTTGATCCATACGTGCCAAGACGAACCTCTTTCCGAATATCACGCCTATCGGCGTGCAGATTCTTCAGGCTGCCTCGCAACTCGTTTTCCGCTATTTTCGACAGCCACCGTATAAAGTCTCCTTCGTTTTTGTAGGTGAAGGTATCTAATCCGCCCAAGGCATGGATAAGAGTGTCCTGGACCAAGTCCATCGATTCCAGCTTCGAGCGAAGCTCTTTGCTCATCCGGAACCGTATTATCCACCGTACGCGCTCCGCGTAAACCATGTAAAGCCGATTTAGGGCGGTCTTATTGCCGTCCTTGGCCAGAGCAACTAATTCACAGGTCTTTTGATCGAGTGTTCGCACCAATCTTTGCTCACCTCCACGAATCAAGGACATCAGATAAATTTTACACATTCTTCGAAAAAATTTCAATAGGAAGCGTTAGATAGCTCAGGATTTGGCATTTACTAAGGTAGAGCCGGCTAAGGATCAGGAGTAAAGCAAAAGAAAGCAAGTAGAAACCTACGAATTTAAGGGAACAAGAAATGGGTATCAAAACAAATCCAAAGAAATGCATGATAATGAAACAGATAGGCTTTTCACGAATGGCCCCGCTGTTGTTCGGAATTGTCGTAAGTTTGTTGCTCCGTGCTCAGGCTTCTGGTATCGATGAACTGGTCGAACCCGATTCTCTCGAGCGCATTGCGACCGGTTTCATGTTCACGGAAGGACCGGTATGGCATCCTGATGGCTACCTGTTATTCAGCGATGTCTCTGCCAACACCATCTACAAGTGGTTGCCCGATGGTACGGTGGAGACCTTCCGTTCACCCAGTGGTCACTCCAATGGTCTGACATTCGACAGGCGGGGAAGATTGATAGCGTGTGAATACAGCAACAGACGAGTCTCCCGCACTGAACCTGATGGGACCATTGTGACGTTGGTTGGTGAGTTTAATGAAAACCGCCTGCACAGCCCGAACGATGCGGTTGTCAAATCTGTCGGAAGTATTTACTTCACGGACCTCTATATACCGTGGGCAGAGGAAGTTTACGGCTTGCCGTCGATTACACCGGAACTCCTATTCAACGGGGTATACCGTTTGTCACCAGACGGCGAGACGTTGGAGTTGTTGGAGTCCGATATTGATATGCCCAATGGTCTGGCGTTCTCTCCTGATGAGAAGGTACTGTACGTCTCGGATATTATGGGCGACACGGTATATGCCTTCGACGTACAGCCCGACGGTCTGCTGGCCAATCGTCGTGTCTTCACTCATCTCTCTGGTTACCCCGACGGAATGAAAGTGGACATGAGGGGGAACCTATACGTGGCGGTCATGCCGGGAGTATTGATCTACAATAGTGAGGGAGTGCACCTTGGGGATATTGTTACGCCGGAGCCACCAGCGAACTGTGCATTCGGTGGTGCCGACAATAGTACACTGTTCATCACTGCTGAATCATCTGTGTATCGGGTCCAAATGAAAGTACAGGGCGCACGCCCAATTCCGGACTTCAACGGCGATGGCGTCGTGGATATCAATGATCTTGTAATACTTATTGAATATTGGGGTACGGACGAGGCTCTCTGTGATATTGCTCCTGCGCCGTTCGGGGATGGGATCGTTGATATATTGGATCTGGAGCTTTTTATGAGCTACTGGGAGCAGGAAAATATACCGGAAAATCCAGAGACAATGAGTGACTGTGTTTGGTAAATAATTTCGAGGTCGGTGTTCTCTGGTCAGGCCTGATCAACGACATCCGTATCTACAACCGGGCCGTGAATCTTTGAAATGGAAAGGACAGTGTACCATGATATCGTTAAAAGATAGCAGAACGACGTTGTTGGTAATGGGAATCGTTTTTTGCAGTACATTTGCTTTGCCTTTATTCGGACAGGTCCCAGAGACCTCGTACAACGACCAAGAATTTGCCGAAGTGATTATCAATATTGCAGGTTATGAGTATCGTTATCAGTCCCGACCTGAACTTGGGTATGTCGTTGTAGTACAGAATGATTCTGACGCGATTGCATCGGTCTATAGAGATGTAAGCCTGTCCACCCAAGCCGAGATAAAATCCGTTGGTGATCGAGACAGACAAGGGCTCTGGATTGTCGAAAGCCAACAATCGGCCGATCAAAACAAAGCTGTAATAAACACACTTAGCGTGCAGAAACAAGTTCGATATGTTGCTCCATTGTTTACATGTAACGGTGAGAACGAGGCAATCATTCCCGAAATCGTTGTCAGGGTTACTGCTGGAACGGGACAAGAGGAGCTTGAGCAAATTTGCCAGATGCTGAATCTGTGCGTCAAACGAAGGATGATGTTCACAGAGCAGGAGTATCTGATTGAGGTGTTGGGAGAAAACGCCGAGGCGGTATTCACTGCGCTGACCGAACTCAATCAAATCGACTCTGTCGAATGGGCGGCTCCGAACGTTTTTACTCAACGAAGGCGCCGTGAAGCGCCCGTTTCACAGAATGATTCTCAGGGAGGTGTATATCTATTCAATGCCCCGGAGACTCCCCATACGACTGGCTTCATGCCCAACGATGCGTTTTTCCCCTCTATGTGGCATCTTCACAATACAGGACAGTTTGGTGGTACGCCGGATGCTGATATCAATGCCCCTGAGACATGGGAAATCACAGCCGGAGATCCAAATATTGTGGTTGCTGTGATTGACACTGGTGTGGAGAGCACGCACTCAGATCTGATCAACAATCTGGTGCCGGGATACGACCCCTATCAGAATGATGATTTACCTGAACCCGCTGGTAGCGATCCTTATGAAGCCCACGGTACTGCGTGCGCAGGACTTATTGCTGCAGAGGGTAACAATGGCATCGGCGTCGTTGGTGTCGCCTGGAAATGCAAGGTTATGCCTATCCGTGACGGGACTGCCTCCTTCGTTTCGATAGGAGATGGCGCGGAGGGATATCGTTGGGCCGCTGCCAATGGTGCTGGTATTCTCAGCTATAGTTCCGGCTTTAATAATCCAACGCCTATACTTTATTCTGCGATATTGGATAACACAAAGACGGGTGGGATAGGCCGAAATGGTAAAGGCTGCATTGTTTTTGCCGCCTCTGGTAACCAGGGGAGCGCCATCCAGTATCCGGCGGCATATCCAGAGGTAATCTCTGTCGGTGCTACTGACTGTAACGACCAGCGTTGGAACTATAGCAACCATGGTCCAGAGTTAGACATCGTTGCGCCAAGTGGCCAGAGAGGCGCATTTCTTACAGCCGATCCGGACAGATGGTCTAATGAGGCCTCTATGATATTGACCACAGACATTGCAGGACAATCAGGTTTAAGTTCGGACTCAGCATACAAATATGGTAATGAGTTTGATTACGCCTTTTTCGGTGGCACATCCGGAGCTTGTCCTGTTGCCGCCGGTGTCGCAGCGTTGGTTCTTTCTATAGAGCCTGAACTGACCAACGAAGAGGTCCGTCATTTTCTGACGCGTTCGGCCAGGGACTTGGGCGGGCCTGGCCGGGATGACTACTACGGCTGGGGGCGCGTTGATGCCCGGGATGCGCTGGATATGGTTTTAGCCAAGCGTGCCGACCTCAATAACGACTGGAAAGTTGATGAGCAGGATCTTGCTATCCTTGATATTGCCATCGATACCAATGATCTGTCCGCCGATATCGCTCCTCCGGCAAAACGCGACGACATTGTCGATGAGCAGGATCTCAAGCTTTTGATGCAATACCTGGGCACAGAAATCCCGGAAATGGGCTTGATAGCGTATTGGAAGTTAGACGAGACAGAAGGCGACATAGCATACGACAGCGCGGGCACTAATGGTGGTACTGTGTATGGAGATCCGGCGTGGCAACCTGACAGTGGTATGATAGACGGAGCGCTTCAATTCGACGGAGTCGATGATTATATCAGTACCAACCCCGCCCTGAATCCGGCGGATGGATCATTCAGCATCTTTACATGGATCAAAGGTGGAACACCAGGCCAAGTCATTATTTCACAAACAGATGGTGCGAACTGGCTTTTGGCAGATCCATCTGGCGGACAGTTGATGACAGAACTAAAAGGTTCTGGCCGTGGTGCTGCTGCACTGCTATCGAAGACAACCGTTACCGACGGCAATTGGCACCGAGTTGGTTTCGTGTGGGATGGTTCCGATAGAACTCTGTATGTTGATGATGTGGAAGTGGCCAGAGATACACAATCCGATATCGGAAGTTCTGAAGGTGGGCTATACTTTGGTGCTGGCTGCACCCTCGCCCCAGCCACCTTTCTCTCCGGCTTAATCGATGACATCAGGATCTATAACCGTGCCATATGCCCTAATAATTCCGTAGACTAACGCACATCAGACGGATTTAGAACGCCCAATAAGGATCAAAAGTGATG
>JARRQQ010000126.1:1642-17504 GCA_037381725.1 Sedimentisphaerales bacterium | reverse complement strand
GCGCGAATCGTCAGCAGCGCAGTGGACAAATCGCGAAAAGAAGGCATCAAGGCCGGCTGGATTCGTCCCATTACGCTGTGGCCGTTTCCGACCGAGCAGATCAACAGGGCAGCGGACGAGCTTCGGGTCTTTCTGACCGTGGAAATGAGCAACGGCCAAATGGTCGAGGACGTGAAGCTCGCCGTCGCAGGGAAGGTACCCGTGATGTTTTATGGCCGGCCCGGCGGCGGCGTGCCGACCGTGGATGAGATTCTCGGTCAAATCAGGCAATTGACCGTCAAATCAGGGACGAGGCATGAAAACGATAGCTAAGCGAACGCCCACGCTCAAGAACTGCCCGACGCACTATTGCCCCGGATGCGGACATGGGATTGCTCATCGGCTGCTTGCTGAGACCATTGATGAGCTGGGTATCCACGACCGGACGATCGGGATCGCCCCCGTGGGATGCGCGGTACTGGCCTACGACTATCTTGACGTCGATATGGTCGAGGTAGCGCATGGCCGGCCGCCCGCCGTAGCGACGGGAATGAAGCGAACGAACCCTGACAAGATCATCTTCTCTTACCAGGGAGACGGTGACCTGGCGAGTATCGGCGCCGCCGAAATCCTGCACGCGGGCCACCGGGGCGAGCAAATCACAGTGATCTTCATCAACAATGCCGTTTACGGAATGACCGGCGGGCAGATGGCTCCGACGACGATGCTCAACCAAGTAACAGCCACGACGCCGGAAGGTCGCAGCGCCGCTGAGCAAGGCTATCCGCTTCAGGTCTCGGAATTGTTGGCGACCCTGCCGGGGACGATCTATATCGAGCGTTGCGCGCTGAGCAGCGCGGCTCGCGTCCGCCAAGCCAAGAAAGCTATCAAACGTGCGTTCGAGCTGCAAGTGAACGGCGCCAAGGGTTTGTCCCTGGTCGAGCTGCTCTCGTCCTGCCCGACGTACTGGCGGATGAGTCCGGCCAAGGCGATGGAGTGGATTGAAAACGAAATGACCAAGGTCTTTCCGTTGGGACGATTGAAGGGATGAGAATGGAGGCAGACGGCTTGTACGAAGAGCTTGTCATCGCGGGTTTTGGCGGGCAGGGCGTCTTGTTGGCGGGCAAGCTGCTTGCCCAGACGGCGATGAGGAGCGGTAAAGAGGTTACGTACATGTCCTCCTACGGCGCGGAAGTCCGCGGCGGCACGGCGAATTGCATGGTCGTGGTTGCGGATGATCGGATCGCCTGTCCCCTCGTGAGCAAACCGGATTCATTGATCGTTCTGAACAAAGCCTCACTGACCAAATTCGGCCCGCGTCTCAAGAACAACGGGCTGCTGATTATGAACAGTTCCCTGATCGACGTCGAGCCGGAACTGGACAGCTCGATTGAGATTATCCGCGTGCCGGCCGATGAGCTGGCGATCGAGCTTGGGAGCTATCGCAGCGCCAATATGGTGGCGCTGGGCGCGTACCTGCAGGCGAGGGGAGAACTGAGTCCGGATGCGGCGGCGGAGGCTCTGCCGGACGTGCTCGCCGAACGGCACCACAAAACGCTTCCGGTCAATGCGGCGGCCCTGCGCAAAGGCGCTGAATTCGCCCGGAGTTGCAGCCGGGTTTGAGGGAAGCCGGTAGCTGATAAGAGGCCTTGACTAACTAACCGCATGGGCAACAAGTTGCCCATCCTACAACTCTGATATAGCTCCATGATTAACCGCCATAATTCTGAGGAGAGATCATGAAGATTGCGACATCCATTGTTTTGCTGTCTGCTGTGATTGCCGTGGGGACGTGTTCTTCGTCGCGCGCCGAAGCATCGTCCTTTGCGGGTCGAAAGGTCGTCAACTTCGACGCAGACTGGAAGTTCGTCCAGGGTGATCCGGAAGGGAGCCAGACGCCGGACTTCGATGACTCGGCCTGGCAGGCGGTCCGGCTGCCCCATGATTGGGCTATTGCGGGGCCGTTCAACGCAAGTGAGAACGGCTACGCAGGCAAGCTGCCCTGGCGAGGGGTAGGTTGGTATAGAAAGAGCTTCACCCTCGATGAGGCGGATGCCGTCCGACAAGTCTACTTCGACTTCGACGGCGTCATGGCTTTTCCGAAGGTCTATGTCAACGGCAAGCTGGCCGGCGAATGGGACTATGGCTACATGTCCTTTCGAGTGGATGCCACGCCCTGTGTGAAAGCGGGGGCCAACGTCATTGCAGTTCAGGCCGATACCCGCCGGCACGGCACGCGGTGGTATCCCGGAGCCGGGATCTATCGCAAGGTCACGATGGTTGTCTGCGAGCCGGTGCACGTGGCGCACTGGGGCACGTTCGTCACCACGCCACAAGTCAATCGAAACTCGGCAACCGTGCGTGTACATTCAACCGTCGAGAATCACGCCGATTCGCAATCGCAAATCAGTGTCGATATCTCGCTGCTCGATCCCGACGACCGAACGGTGGCGATGGGCAAGGGAAATGCCACCGTGCCTGGCGGAGGCTCGTGCGAAATAGACAGGTCACTTGTGGTCGCTCGTCCTCAGCGGTGGGACGTCAGGAGTCCCAGGTTGTACACGGCGAAGGTCGCTGTCTCATCGGATGATAAGGTTGTTGATACGGTCACGACCGCTTTCGGCATCCGCGAGTTTCAATTCACGGCCAATGACGGATTTCATCTGAATGGTCGGCGCGTGCAGCTTTACGGCGTGTGTCTGCATCACGATCAAGGCCCGCTCGGGGCAGCTTTCTATCCCCGTGCGATGGAGCGGCAATTGGAGATCATGCGCGACATGGGCGTCAACGCGATCCGCACGAGCCACAATCCGCCGGCCCCGGAGTTGCTCGATCTGTGCGACCGGATGGGATTCGTTGTCTGGGACGAAGCGTTTGACAAATGGGACGATAAGGCCGATCGCGTGAGGGGCGAGCCGCCCTTAGAGCAGTACGGCGAAAAGCAGATTCGCAACTTTGTGATGCGCGACCGAAACCATCCGTGTGTTGTGGTCTGGTCCATCGGCAACGAGATTAGCAACCAGCCCTCCAACCGGGAGGGCAAGTCGCCCGAGCGCGTCAAGTTCATGAGGGACTTTGTGCTCAAGTACGATACGACGCGCCCCGTGGGCATGGCGTGCCACATCCCCGCCACGGCCGACCAGCCGATCCTCGATTCACTGGACCTTACCGGCTGGAATTACGCTCGAAGATACGCCCGGTACAGAGAGCGTTACCCGGACAAACCGATTATCTACAGCGAATCGGCCTCGGCGCTGAGCACACGCGGCTTCTACGACTTTCCGTTTCCAAACGAAAAGACTCAATATTCAGATCAAATCCACCAGGTCAGCTCCTACGATCTCAATTCGGCTGCGTGGTCCGACATCCCGGACGCGGAGTTTCAACTGATGGAGGACGACAGCTTTGTGGCCGGTGAGTTTGTCTGGACGGGCTTCGACTATCTGGGCGAGCCGACGCCGTTCTCCCAGGAGGCACGGAGCTCGTATTTCGGCATTGTAGACCTTTGCGG
Source organism: Sedimentisphaerales bacterium (assembly GCA_037381725.1). Lineage (GTDB taxonomy): Bacteria > Planctomycetota > Phycisphaerae > Sedimentisphaerales > Anaerobacaceae > JAFGTG01. The sequence continues at coordinate 14,014 of JARRQQ010000126.1, read as the reverse complement.
CATTCCCAAGGACCGGTTCTATCTCTACCGCAGCTATTGGCGACCGGACACGACCACCGTGCACATTCTGCCGCACTGGAACTGGCCGGAGCGCGTCGGCAAAAACGTTCCCGTGTTCGTCTACACCAACGGCGATTCGGCGGAGCTTTTCCTCAACGGCAAATCGTTAGGCCGGCGAACGAAAGGCCAATTGCCCGAAAGGCCGGCCGATTTCGCCCACGTCAGACCCGCGATGGCCAGCTCGACTGAGTCGGACAAGGGCAACGCCCCAGCTTGTGCCACCGACGGGGATGAGTCCACGCGATGGTGTGCCGCCTCTGCTGGTGCGGGTCAATGGTGGCAGGTCGATTTAGGCCAGGTCCGGCCCGTCGACTATCTGGCCGTCGAATTCGAGCGGGAGGCCAAATATTACGGCTACGAGATCAAGGCGTCGAACGATTCGACGAGCTGGCGGACGATTGTGACCAAAGCCACCAGCAGGACGCCGAGATGGGGCGGGCCGAGACAGGTCTTTCACGAAGTAGACGTGAAGGCAAGATATCTGCGCATCGAGTTCACAGATTTACAGGGAAATACCTGGGCGAGTATTCGCCAGTTCGGGGCTTACCCGGAGAAGGTCGAATCACCGTACTACGACGTCACCTACAAATACCGGCTGCGATGGAACGAGGTGACCTACGAGCCGGGTGAGTTGAAAGCGATTGCATACAAGGACGGCAAGCGAATCGGGCAGGCGGTCATGCGAACGGCCGACGAGCCGGCGGCGATTCGCCTCTCACCGGATCGGAAGAGGCTCGCGGCTACCGGTGAGGACCTTTGTTATGTCCTGGTCGAAGCCGTGGATGCAAAGGGAACGCTTTGTCCTTTGGCGGACAATCTCATTCGCTTCAAAGTAACCGGACCGGCTGAAATCGCCGCCGTCGGCAATGGCAATCCGCTCTCGTTAGAGCCTTTCCAGGCGGATTATCGAAAACTGTTCTACGGCAAGGCGATGCTGATCGTGCGAACAATCAGCGGATCGGGTGGTAGAATACAGGTGAGCGCCGACAGCGCAGGTCTGCGAGGAGTGAGCGTTGACGTCCAATCTTTCCTATAGGACGGCTTCGTTTTGCAGACAGCCAACGAAAAAGTTTGATGGCGTGAGACTCCTGGACTATAATGACACTTTGCGGTAGTATGGATACGTATATTACATGGGAAGAATGAGAAATGGCCAAACAATCCAATCCAAGGAGACCGAAATCAATTTGCAGCTTCTGTGGACGGTCCGGCAGTCAAGCCGACACGCTCATCGAGGGTCCGAACAACGTCTTCATCTGTCCTGAATGTGTGGAATTATGTCATAATATCATCCGCCAGGATCGCAAGCGAGCGAGCAAGGGGACTTTCGGCCCGCAAGAGATGCCCCGGCCAAAGGAGATCAAGGAGTACCTGGACCAATACGTCATCGGGCAGGAGCACGCCAAGCGCTACCTTTCCGTTGCGGTGCACAACCATTATAAGAGATTGCTCCACACCGACAGCAACGACAGCGACATTGAGCTGGATAAGTCCAATGTACTTCAGATCGGCCCGACCGGCTCGGGCAAGACGTTGCTGGCCCGTACGCTGGCCTACAAGCTGGAGGTGCCGTTTGCGATATGCGACGCGACCACCGTGACCGAGGCGGGATACGTTGGCGAGGACGTTGAGAATTTCCTCCTGCGCTTGCTTCAGGTCGCCGATTACGACATCGAGGCGGCACAACGCGGCATTGTCTACGTTGACGAAATCGACAAGGTCGGCAAGACGTATCAGAACGTCTCGATCACGCGGGACGTTTCCGGCGAGGGCGTCCAGCAGGCCCTGCTGAAGATGCTCGAAGGCACCACGGCCAATATTCCACCACAAGGGGGCCGGAAGCACCCGGAGCAATCCTACATACAGATCGATACGTCTCAGATTCTCTTCATATGTGGCGGGACTTTCGTGGGCCTGGAGAATATCATCAAGAAGCGGCTCGGCAAGAAGATGATCGGGTTCGACTCCGAGCTGTCGGGCCGAAGAGACGAAAAGATGGACTATAGCGACCTGCTCGAACAGGTCGTGCCCGAGGACATCATCGAATATGGGATGATTCCCGAAATGGTGGGAAGGCTGCCCGTTATCACGACGCTCTCCGCTCTCGACGAAGATGCGTTGATCGATATACTGACCCAGCCGAAGAACGCACTGTGCAAGCAATATCAGCGGTTCTTCGAGATGGAGAACGCCGAGCTCGAATTCACGTCGGGCGCGCTGCACGCCCTCGCGCGGAAAGCCCTCAAACGCGATACCGGCGCCCGGGCGCTGCGTTCGATCACCGAGGAGCTGATGGTCGATCTAATGTATCAATTGCCTGAGGAACCGAAGCCGGCGAAATACGTCATTACACGCGATATCGTCGAGGGCAAGGCCGAACTGTTCACCGCGAAACAGAACGCCAAGCGGGAATCGGCGTAGTAGGGCGGTCGAAGGCTGACTGTCGGGCACGTTGCGACCGCGAGCCAACGAGAGCTTCCCCTGTTCCTTGCACGACGCGCGGGTGATCCACCTACGGAGATCCGGCCAATGGAACAGATCAGCGTCCATGAAGATGCCTTATCAATACTGGCACCGGCGAAAATCAACCTTTCACTGTTGGTAGCGGGCAAGCGGCCCGATGGTTTTCACGAGCTGGAAACGCTCATGGCCAAGGTCGATTGGTACGACCAGATCGTAATCCAGCCCGGCCGTCGGGCCGGCGTCGAGCTTGTCTGCGAAGGGCCTCGCTGGTCACCGGAGGGAGCCGACAATCTCGTCCATAAGGCCGCGACGGCGTTTCTCGAAGGCTGTCATCTCAACGCGAATCTCGGGATTACCCTCAGAAAGAACATCCCGGCGGGCACGGGCCTCGGCTCAGGCAGCAGCGACGCGGCGGCCACGCTTGTGGGTCTAAATCATTATCTGGGGGTGGGCCTGGACGAAGGGTATCTGGGTGCGCTGGCCGAACAATTGGGCAGTGACGTGAGCTTCTTTCTGAACGGTCCGCTCGCATTCTGTACCGGAAAAGGCGAAAAAGTACGGAAAATTGATGAGAATTTTGATTTTCTCGCTGTCTTGATCATCCCACCGATAACTGTTTCTACGAAAAATGTTTATGAGAATTACAGGCACAATTCGGTCCTGTATGAGAGCCTTAGCGCGCGGATAAAGCTCCACATCCAGCAAAACAGGATTGATTTGGTAGCGGGTTTGTGCGCAAATATGTTGTTAGAGAGCTGTTTTGACTTAGAGAAAAGCCTTGCCGAGATGAGGGAAACGGTCGAGTCTTTGGGTATCGGACCATGCCACTTGAGCGGTAGCGGTTCGGCCATGTTCTGCATTATCGCCAGCGGGGACGAGCGAGAAGCTGTCCACTGCAAACGAAGAATCGAACGCGAGACCGGTTGCGAGTGCGTTGTTGTCAAGAACAATAATTGGTAGAGTTTTGGCGAGGCGATACGAAAATGGAGATCAGCGAGGTCAGAGTCAGGCTGGTGAACAACAAGGACAACAGATTGAAGGCCTTTTGTTCGATTACGCTGAACAGGGAGTTTGTCGTTCGCGACATCAAAGTCATCGAAGGCGGGGGAGGTTTCTTTGTTGCGATGCCGTCCAGAAAGATGAGCGACCACTGTTCTGAGTGCGGAGGAAAAAACCATCTAAGAGCGAAATTCTGCAACAACTGTGGGGCGGGCCTGCAGGAAGACCGGGCAAGGAAAGACACGAAAGGCAAGATGAAGCTGCACGCGGATATCGCCCACCCGATCAATTCCGGTTGCAGGAGAAAGATTCAGGCCAGTGTCATTGTCGCCTTCAAAGAGGAAGTGAAGAAATCCGAAAATCCTGACTACAAGCCGGTTGAAATGGATGAACCTGACGACGGTGTGCCGGAAATCATCGCGTAGTGAGGAGAATTCAGGATGTGAGGCGCTCCAGGACTCTGTCGATCGCCGCATCCAAATGCCCGTTAAGGTCGTATTTGCCCTCGCTGAGCTGCTGACGCACGTCCAGTATCTTTTCCTGGCGGACCTCCGGCAGCGAAGCGATCTTTTTTAGCAACTGACCGATGGGCGTCGTGTGGATATTCTCGAGAATCTGCTCCATGACCAAGTCTTCTTCCGGAGCCAAACTTCCTCCGTCAGAATTAAGATGGACATTCCTTCTGCAAAAACGCCTGTTGGTATCAGACTCTGGCATTCATACTACCTTGCAGCCGCGCCCCGAATACGAAAGTGTCCCTTTTCCTACTCAAGGCAGATAACCACTATATCTTGTATGTCCCCTAAATCCGTTTTGAGGCTCCAAACGACTTTCTAATACTGGTATCGACAACTGGGGTGAGAAAACTTTAGAAAAGTTCCATGTTGCCTCAACCCATGACCGCACATGGAGTTAAGAAGAATTGCGGCTGAATATGGCATAATAGTATTGAAAATAAGTGTCTGAAAAAACCCATTTTGACACTTGACGCCGCCTAATGGCATCGCCATGTTAAGATGGGAAGTGTACTATATGTAGTGATGTGCAGCTATCCCTAAGGCAGGGGAGGGGCTTGAAATAGAACCGTGCTTTTCAGGACAGATAGCAGGCAAGTTTTCACCTGCCGCCGGCACTCTCAGACGGGCCGCTCGCACGCCACGCTCCAAATCAGTAGTAGTACTTGAATGTTACGTCCACGTCCCAGACGTCCTTGTCGGGCATATTCTCCTTCCTGCTGAGTTTGACCCGTTCGCACTGGAGATTCCCCCAGCGCAATTGGATCATCGAGAGGAATTCGGCAAACTCCATGATGCTTACCTGGCGGAGGTTCACGGTGGCGCTTTGGTTCTTCTGCCCGCCCGAGGTGATAATCATACCCGAGCGCAGATCGCACTTGCTCTCAGGGATCTTGCACCTGTTGGCGACTTGGTCGACGGCGGTCCAGCTAAATTCGGGTGCGGTGTCGTTCGCGTCGACAAACTCCAGCCGGTCCGGATCGAGAGTCAGAATCTGCATCATGATCGGCTCGGCCTTTTGGTATTGAGTGATATGCTCCTCGATACTCTTGTGAGCATTGGGCAGATAAACGGCCCAAACAAGGAGCGGCCACAACGCTACCAGGACGGGAACCAGAACGTAGTAAAGAATCGGATTTTTGTATATGTCTCTCATGAGGCGCCCCCACCCGCTTTGTTTGGTTTAAGTGTTATGTTGAAACTCTCTCGGCCCCCCGACGACTTGTAGTTCTGTTGCTCGATGGTCAGATCTCCTCTTTCCACCGCCTCGAACAGTGTCTGTCTGTCTCCCTGGCTGAAACGTTGCTCTGCAATCTCACCAACGCCACGTCTGCGTAGTTCCTGGCGAATTTCGTGCGAAGCTTGTCTCTCACTTGATTGACGCTGAACAGTTGGGTCTGGAAATACAAACCCACCGCGATCAGAAGAACAGTCACCGAGATCGCGGCGAATTTGAGCGATTTCTGGAGCCGGAGGCGCTTGCCCAGAAACGGGCTAAAGTCACTGCGAAAATCAACCTTGTGGCCCTTCTCCGAGCTAGTCAACGCTGAGCCGTAAGCGATAGCTATATCTATCGGATTGGCGCCCGCGTCCAGGTCTTTCAACTCGGCTCCCCCGGCCCGGCACAAATCCATCGCCTCAACCTGCATACCCAGCTTGCCTCGCAGCGTCTGGTGATCCGTTGCCTCAGTTACGTCGAAGACTCTCAAGGTTTGCGGCGTTTTGGCGTCGTGGGCCAGCGCCGTTGTGATGAGCACCTCTCTGGCGAGCAGTCCCGCCCGGTCCTGGGTCTTGCCGAGCAAAAACGTCCTGCAAAGAGGGGCGTTTCGAGAGCTATCGCCTGAGCCGGCTGGAAGAATCAAATAGCCACAGTGCCGAGACAGCAATGCAAAGAGGGCTTCCTGTTGCGACGGGTTGGGAGCCTGCTCCTTATAAATGAACCGCGTCAGGCAGGTCACGTCCGGCTCAATGGTGATCGGGTCGAAGTTGTATTGCTGTAACGCGGTAAGCAGGTCGGACAAGACTGTTCGCTCGGCCGTGAAGACCGTGACTTCCGAACCGGTCTCGTCGCTGGACGCCACCTCGAAGGCCAGGGCAACGGTCGTTATGTCTGATGCGAGGCTCTCTTCCGTATCGAATTTCACCGTCGCGGCGATTTGCCTGGCCTCGCGAAATTCACTGTGCACGCTGTGCTGCATAAACATCGTGCAGTCCAGCGCCACCGAGACCTCGGAGAATCTCCAATTCTTCTCGGCGCAGCCCTCGGCGATCAGCCTCGCGAGCACCTGCATGTTCGTTTGTTCCCGTTCTTCGTCCTCGGGGACGGCCACGCTGAAGCACCCGACGGCGTCCGCCCCCTTCGCACTCGAATTGAGGAAGACCACCGTGGCGGTGTCCTTACTTATGTAGATGCCTAAGCCGTTCTGAGATTCCACTGTTGCCAAGCTCCCAAATAGTCGTCCATATTCATCCGTTAACCGCGGCGATCTTCTTGACCTGGTTGCCCGTCTTCGTTACCGCCATGACGGTCGAGGCCCGTGCCGCGCCGCTGGTCGCCGTTATTCTGATCGTGAAGACCTCGCTCTCGGTCGTAATGTACTTCTGGCACTTGTCGATTGCATCGACATAGCGAGGCAGCGCCTCCTTCAAATCCTCTATGTTCGTGAAAGGTTGGACTCGTCGTCGTTGGATAATCTCTTCGGCGATTGCGACTTCATTGCCGCCGAAGATGAAAGCCGCTTCCAGCACGTGCCGAGGGGCGCTGTTGATATTGACCTTCCGCGAGCCCCAGAGCCCCATGTATTTCAGTGGAGATTCCTTCTTTTCCTGGCGCACCACCGTGGGTACGGCGAGGGTCTCGGTATCCAGCATCGAGCTGTGAAAAAGCCTCGCGAAGTGTTCCGTTTGCTCGGAAGATTGCTGCGCCGCGGGGATCACCTTCTTCTTCACTAGCGTCCGGGGCCTTCTTGTCGTCCGGCTCCGGCTGGTGGAGACGGTCCTGTTCATTGTGCTCTTTACCGTTCGTGTGATCGGTTTGAAGTCCATTTTGAATGGCTGCAATGCGCCGATGTCCATGAGCTGCTGCCTCAATACGTCGATCTTTCCGGCGTCAAGGCCCGCCATTTCGCAAAAGGTCGTGAAACCAGCCTCGATTTCTCGCAGGCTCTCCCTGTCGTCCAGCAGCGCCCAGCCGAGAGGGTACTTTGCGTTTTCGTCTTCGACTTCAATTCGCACCTTCGCGGGGCCGATCTCGAATTCCACCGGCTCGGTGACGAACGGCCAGGCTGGGCCGTACGGACCGCGAATCGCCCGAAAGATAAGACCGTTTTTATTTGGGCCGAGCGCGGCCGCGTTGGAATTGCTCATCCCGGTCTTATCGTCAAAAGACTGGCTCTTATTCAGTCCGGCCGTTTGGTCGTCCGTGGCCCACTGCGCCAAAAGGTCCTGATAGGCTGCTTCGTCGAGGGCAAACAAGTCGGAAAAGTCCGGCTCGTTCGGACGCTCGACGAACGTCGGATTGAGCTCTTCCATCGCAGCCAGAGCATATTTCATCGCTGAATCGCAGCCGTAGCGGGCCTGGCTGTAGTCGATGATGTACTGGTTCCGGTGGCGCTGGGCCGAGACCCGGCTGGCCAGGGTATAACCCAGCGTCGCGAGCACGACCAGCAGCACGAGCGTCACCAGCAGCACGATGCCCGGTCCGCTTCGATACGTATTCCGATGGTCTTGGACTTTGTCCATCATTCGCGCTTCTGCGTTGGTTTAGCCGTTCTTGACGACGTGCTTCCGCGCCCGAGCGGCGTCTTGTCCGTCGTCTTCGTGTTCGTGTCTTTTCCGCTTTTCGTTTCGGCCGTCGACTGCGTATCGTCTTCCGTCTGCTTTTGTTCGGTCTGATCCTGGGTGCCTCCGGCCCCCGCGATGTCGAACGTGATCTTCCTGGTTCTGTCGATGGCGATGGTTCTTGTGATCTTGTCCTCCTCGGGTACGTCGTACGTGCCGTCTGCGTTCTTGTAAGGCTCAGCAAACGAAAGGGTTACGATGATTCCGGTGGGCGGGGCCCCATCCCACTTCTGGGCGGGATCGGTGTCGGTGACGGCGCCGATGTTGAAGAACGTCACGCCGCTGCAAATCGGCACGAATGCCTCTCTTTCCCAGTCATATTTGTTTTGCTGGAGAACCTTGTCTTCCAGGTTGATTCCACTGTGGCTGCGGTACAACACCAGGCCGTCGGCAAGGCTCTCGATGCTGTAGCTGCTCTGCCAGATGACCTCCTCGAACGTTTGCTCTTTGCCGGTGGCGTCAGTGATGGTTCGTGTGACGGCCAGCCGGGCGGCGGGGATCAACTTGCCACTGGCGATGGGCTCGAGCTTGTTCTGGATGGTAACGTTCAGGTCGGCGTTCGAGGAAAGCAAGCTGTCCAGGTCTTCCGCGATGTATTGGAGCACCTCATTGGGCAACTGGGACTGCTCGAGCTTGCGTATCGCGGCGCTCGCCGAGTGCTCGGCACGATGATAGACCGCCAGAATGGCAACCAGGACCATCGCGCCGATGATCAGCGAGGCGAGCACCTCGGCCAGCGAGAAGCCCGGCCGCGCGGCGGACGTGCTCGATCCGTTGGTCATACTTGGATGGACTATCTTGTTTGTCATCTGGTTCAAAAAGCCTACCGGTTCTGCATAATGTCCCAAATCTGGGCGAAGTCCATTTGTTCGAGTTCTTCGTACGTCAGTCCCGTTTGCGGATCTACGGCGTCCTTTCCGCCCCCCTGGGTGCCGCCTGACTGCTGTGACTGACCGAGGTGCTCTTTCAGCTCTGCGATGGACTTGATCTGCTGGTTTTTGGCCTCCTCACTTGGCTCGCCGTTGTGTTGCCTGAAAAGGTCGAGGTTGCTCTTGATGAACGAACCATCCTCGGCCGTAATTAACCCGTTTTCAAGCCACTGTTCGATGGTAGCGGCATCTACGCCGGCGTACGTTGCCGCGTCTTCGACATTGTCGATAAGCTGGTCGGCCACGTCGCCTTCCCCTCCATCGTCTTGTTTCAGCATTTGAAGCAACTGCTCCTTTGTTACGTCCGTCAGCCAGTGGGTCAGCTCGACGCTCTGCTCCTGTCCATTCGGGTCGGTGTACCGAGCCGAGCAGACGCCGCGGAGCCACATTCTCGCCGTGACGGATTCGTAGAATGTCTCGACGGTCGTCTGCCACGAAATGGCGGGATACCTGTCGCTCTCGCCGTATTCGGTGGTCTCCTGCACCGATGGTGAGGCTAGAAGCTGTTCCATATTCTCCCGGGCGACTTCAAAAGCCCGCATCCGCATGGCGGAATTCGCCGCCGAGGCCACGCAGCGGTTGATCACAACCACCACGCTCGAGCTGGCCAGCGCGAGGATAGCCAGGGCGGTCATGACTTCCACTAGGCTGAAAGCTTTCTCTCTGGTCTCGGATGGATCAGAAAAGCATCTCATCTTTGGGTCTCGGCTGCAAAAGCTGGACGTCGCCTTGCTCCAACGTTACTATTCGGCTGAGCGGGTTGATGACGATCGAATAAGGCTGCTCCTTCTCGTCGTTCAAAACGATCTTTCCACCGCTCTGCCAGCCGGCGGGTCCCACGCGGAACCACGCCTTGGTATTGGTATTCACCCCGTCGTCAAACCAGACGTAGACAAGTCTGCACTTGTCCGTTAGATTGTCTTGAAGAATGACCTCGCCGGGCGTCTCCTCCGGCTGGTCAACGTATATCTCCGAGCCTGTAATGTGTTTCAGCACGTAACTCTGCTGCGCAACGTCAATGGCCACCTCGTATCGTCTGCCGGTCTCGGCGGCGGCTCTGGCCGCCATTTGCAGGGTCGAGACGAGGTCTTGCGTTTGGGCTTTGAACGTATTCTTCCTGAGCAATCCGAAAAGATGCAACTGTACCAGCATGGTAAACAGCGCTATCACAGCGAGCACGACCAGCAGCTCGGCCATAGTGAATGCGGATCTCGTATTGCGTATTGCGTATTGCGTATCGTGTGCGTCTCTTTTGGTTCGCATCACGCGATACGCATCACGCACGACGCTGTCAGGATGCATCCGTGCTGAGCAGATCATCCTCGGTGCCCTCTTCGCCGTCGGGGCCGGAGCTCCTGATGGCAAACTCCTTGCCGCTTTCCGGATAGGCTTCGTAGATGAATTGATTTCCCCAACCGTCTGGCGGTATGTCCGTACTTTCGAGATACCCTCCCGGCGGCCAGTTCACCACATCGGCCGGCTGGTCCACCAGTTCCATCAGTCCGACGTCTTCGTTCGGGAATCGCCCCGTGTCCATTTTGAATTGATTGACCGCGGCGTGAAGCATCTTCAGATTGGCCTTGGTCGATATCAGACGCGCCTGGTCGATCTTGTTGGCCACTTTTGTGACGACCAGCGTGGCCAGCAGGCCGATGATAATCAGCATCGCCATAAGCTCGACCATCGTGAAGCCGCGGCTATTGTGTTTTCTTCTCTTGTTGTCTGTCATACTGACCTCCAGAGAGTCCGTTGTTAGAAGTTTCCCGCCGAGACCTCCAGAATCGGCAATATTGTTGCATAAGCGATGACACCGATCACGCCGGCCATCCCAATGATAATGACCGGTTCGACCGCCGCACTGAGTCTTTCAATGACGATGTCGGTGGAGGCCTCGAGATTGTCGCTGATACTCTTGAGCATCCTCTCGAGCTCGCCGCTCTTTTCGCCGACGGCGACCATATGAGCAATCGCCGGGTCGATTACGCCGCTATCCCGCAACGGTGTGGCAATGTCGGCGCCGGCGAGAATTCGTTCCCGCGATTGCTGGACGGCTCGTTTCATCAGCGTGTTGCCCGTGACCTCGGCGACGACCCGAAGCGACTCGGCCATCGCCAGTCCCGAGCCGAGAAGCGTCGAGAGCGTCGAGGCGAAACGAGCGACCACGCGCTGCTTGATAAGCGGCCCGAACATCGGCAATGAGAGCATGAGCTTGTCTCGCAAATAGGCCCCTTGTTTGGTTCGCAAGAACCGTTTGAGGCCCCAGACGAATCCGATCACGCCCGCAATCACAGCCAGCAGCCACCAACTGGTTAGCACGTAACCGACGTCCATGAGCCGCCTCGTGATCCAGGGCAGTTGCTGTCCCGACCTCTCGATCTGCTCGCCGATCTTGGGGATGACCAGGGTGGTCAGCACCACGATAGCGAACAGGCAGAAGACGACCAGAACCATCGGATAGATCATGGCCGTCATGACCTTGGCCTCGACGCGCCGGCGTTTTTCCATGAACCCGGCGATGGTCGAGAGGCTCTCGCCCAGCGAGCCGGTCACCTCGCCGACGCGCACCATGCTGACGTAGATGACGTCGAAATAGTCGCCGTAGTCTTTGAGGGCGTCCGTAAAGGACTCTCCCGTCACGACGCGATCGCGAATATCGACAAGGGCGTGCCGGAATCGCGGGTCCGACGTCTGGAGGGTCAGAACGGAAAGGGCCTCAGTCAACTTAATGCCGGAGGACAACAGCGTGGCCATCTGTTTGGTAAAGTCGATGATCTGAGTTTTGTTGCGTCTGGCGAAAATAGATGATAGCGAGCTTTTGCCCTTGACGTGGGAGCGCAGCTCCGTGATCGACGACGGGTGAATGCTCCGCACCCTGAGTTGCCTTCTCGCCGCATAAGGGCTTTCAGCGGTGATCGCCCCTTTGACTTTCTTGCCGTTCGTCGCAATCGCTATGTAATGATATCTGGGCATTGTTTAGTAATTGACTATTAACTAATGTCCCTCGCAGCTTTGTGCCGAATAGTCTACAGCCGTCGCCAAATCGAAAATCAAAAATAAGGAATTAGCTGATGTCCGCCTGGGTAACCCTCAAGACCTCAGATACGGTCGTTATCCCGGCCAAAACCTTCCTGGCGCCGTCCATTCGGAGCGTCTGTAGACCCGCGTTGAGGGCGACGCGTTTTATTTTACCGGCGCTCTCTCTCTTGTATATGAGGTTTTGGATTTCTTCGTCGACCATCATCATCTCGTAGATGCCCGTTCTCCCGCGATATCCGGTCTGGAAACATTTCTCGCAGCCGGCACCGACGAAGAATTCTTTACCGTAATCAGCTCCTTCGTCCAGGCCGAGCTCTTTGATCTCGTGAGCCGTGGGCTGGACACGCGCCTTGCAGTCCGGACAGACTTTTCGCACGAGCCGCTGGGCGATGATGGCAATCAACGACGAGCTGACCAGGTACGGCTCGACACCCAGATCCAACAATCGACTGACCGCTCCCGCCGAGTCATTCGTGTGCAGGGTGCTGAAGACCAGGTGCCCGGTTAGTGAAGACTGGATGGCCATTCGG
>JARRQQ010000126.1:0-1589 GCA_037381725.1 Sedimentisphaerales bacterium | reverse complement strand
GCGGACCTCGCCGACCATGATCACGTCCGGGTCTTGCCGCAACACGTGCCTCAGCGACGTTGCAAACGTCATTCCCTTCTTGCTGGCGACCTGAATCTGGCTAATCCCTTCAAGCTGATACTCGATAGGGTCCTCTATCGTGATGACGTTCTTCTCGGCCGAGTTGATTCGATTCAAGCAGGCGTAGAGCGTGGTGCTCTTTCCGCTGCCCGTCGGGCCTGTGACGAAGATCACGCCATGAGAGCGATTGAGCAGCGAATCGAATTTCGTCAAGTCGCTTTTGTCCAGACCCAGCTCGTCCAGCCCGAACAGCCCGGTGCTCTTGTCGAGCAAGCGCAGGACGCTTCGCTCGCCATAGCTGGTCGGCACGGTGCTGATTCGCAGATCGACCTCTCGCTGGCCCAGCCGGACACTGCATCGGCCGTCTTGCGGAAGCCGGCGTTCGGCGATGTCCATACCGGCCATGACTTTGATACGAGAGACGATCAATGGCAAGACGTTCCTGTTCAGGCTCAGCGTGTCGTACAGAATACCGTCGATACGATAGCGAATCTGAATCTTGGATTCGTAGGGATGAACGTGAATATCGCTGGCCCGCAACTGCAACGCGCGAAAGAGGATGTCGTTGACGAGCCGGATAACCGGCGGGCGATTGACTACGTCCAGGAGGTCGTCCGAGGTCGAGACCTCATCCACGAGCTGGTCGAGGTTCTGCGAATCCAGCTCTTCCACCACTTCCTCGATGACCGTGGTCCTCTGTTCGTACGCCACGTCAATCACGCTCGTTACGGCGGCTCGCGTCGAGACGGCCGCCTTGACCGGCATGCCGGTCATCTTCGAGACGTTGTCCAGGGCGTTGGCATCCAGCGGTTTGGACAGTACGACCGTAAGCTCGCCGTTTTCAGGTTCCGGCTTGATCCCGATGAGATAATGGTGCTGGGCATACAACGCCGGGACCGCTTCGACAAATTCGGGCGGCACGGCCTTGGCGGGGATGTCCGGAATGTACTCCAGGCCCAGAGCCTCGGCGAACAGCTTGAGGACCACGTCTTCCGTGAAGTAAGGGCAACTAAGCAAGACGTCGTCCACTCGCCCGCGTCCAGCGTTTTCTTCAAGAAAACTGGTCAACTGATCGGTATTAACCAGTCCCGTCTGCCTGGCCGTTTGTATCAGTAGATCTTTCATAGCTGTTATTGTGCGTCGAGAACGTTTGCTGGTGCCATCGGCTTCGGCTTAATGCCGGGCCAATCCTCATAATCTTGAAATTCTTTCTCATGATCTTCGAACGCACTTCGGTTTCTCTCTGAGATATCCCGCAAATTGTCCATTTGAGCGATGCCTTTCTCCGGGGGCTGAATGATCTCGGCCTTGACAAACACGTACAGGTTCCTCTGGGTGTCCGTGTTGTTGGTGCTTCTGAACAGCCCACCCAAAAGCGGAATATCGCCGAGGATGGGGATCTTCGCCCCGCCTTTACTCTGATTAAGCTTTATCAGGCCTCCCAAAATGATCGTGCTGCCGTCCGGGACCGTGACCGTGGTATTGATATTGCTGCCGTTCGTATTCGGCGGCCTTTCCCCCGCCATCGT
>JARRQQ010000125.1:18612-22188 GCA_037381725.1 Sedimentisphaerales bacterium | reverse complement strand
CCTCCGCGAACGAGACGCGCTCCATCGGAATACTGTTGATCGGGTCGGCTGGCCCGGCGTTCTGATCGCGGACCGCGAGGATTTTGCACTGCTTCATGCGGGCAAGACAATCCTGCGTCGAGAGCGTCGTGAGAGTATCGCTTTTGCAGGCCATGTCGGCCGGCTTCGGCGTTCGAGCCGCTCGTACGCGCGCCGTGGCCGCGACGAAGTCGGTAACGGAGCCGCCCTTTTTGACTATCTCGAAGCACTTGACCGCTTCGGCCAGGTCCTCGATGCGCGACGACGCGACAAAACCTACGTTCGGCGTTTGGCTGCGGAGGAACCCCGCGGTATAGACGAGGAAGCCGCCGCTTCCGGCGAATTGGAAGTCGGCGTAGAGCACGGGCTTGCCCGACGTGGCCATCGTCTGGACGACGCGGTTCCAGCAGTTCATCTGATAAACGAGGTAGCCGTCAATGTTAGACGATTTGTCACCGTCGAGGAGTTTCTGAGCCTGCTCCGGCCCCGTCGCCAGAGACGAGACAAACTCGAAGCCTGAGCACCGTTGGGCCAGCTCGGTATTGATCCGTTTCATGACCGGCCTGAAATCGAATCCCTTGTTCGGCCAGTCCGGGCGGTCTTGCTTAGGCCCGTGAAGCGAGTACACAACGCGAATTCGCATGGGCTTGTCGCTCTGCGCAGCGCGGAGCGCGCTCGGATAAGCCAGAAGCTCGGCGGCTCCGACACATGCGGCGCAACCGGCGCCCAGGAAACGTCGCCGGCTCATACCGTGACATGGGCATCCCGACATCAGTTCTTGCGTGTTCATAATGCTTCTCCAAAATCTGTCTGTGAATGACTTTATCGTTCGCTATTCAGCCCGTCGGCTGCGGCCACGTCCACGAGCAGCCCGACAACGGCCGCCTTGATTTTCGGTTCGGCCATTTCCTCCAGGCAACTCGTTCGCGCCCGCCAGGTCGTGTAGCCACCCAGCTTGTGCTGTTCGGGGGGCGGCAGATAGCCTTCGCACCCGTTCGCCAGGCTGATGTTCATCGTCGTCCGGAGCGGGCTGGCGGCCTTGATCGCCAGGCCCGTGACGCCGTAGACCTCGCACGGAATAGCCGTGACGCCCAGATCGCCGATGCGGATGGCCTGAAGCTTGAGCTCGCGGGTCGGCGCCATTTTGGACAGTTCGACCGTTTCACGTGCGTAGACCTCTTGCCAATTCTGGGGCTTGCGGCCGGCGTATGTTTTCATAAACTTGCGAGCCTTGCCGACCTCGTCCTCGGTGGGCATGCGCACGGCTAACACGAGCCGCTGCTCGCGCATCACCAACGGTACCCAGTCGTGATACTCGATCGTTTTGTACGCTTCGTATGCGGCTCGCGCCACGTCCCGCCCGACGGAAAGATAGTCGTACTCGCGACGCTGGGCGCGGGTGAAGTCGATGCAATTCGCGTCGCCGCTCGTGCCGTTCGACATGATGCCGACGAACAACGGCTTGTTGCCTTCAGCGCCGACCAGCCGGGCGATCTCGCGGGCGAAGGCGGCGAAGTAGTCCGCCGACAGAGCGGAGGCGCCCGCGTAGTGGGTCGAATAGTTGCCCAGCAGAGCGAGCGGTCGGCCGTCGCGCGTCTGCACCGAGAGAATGGTCACGGACGGGTCGGTTGGGCCGGTCCGCCGGATCGCGTTGGGATTGTTGAGGCCCGGATTCATCTGGGCACGGTCCTGGCGCTTATCGCTGTACGGATTGGTCAGGGCGGTGCCTGGCTTCATCAGAAAACGCCGGCAATAAACGTTCGATTCGTCCCGGCCGACCGCCCAGCCGACGCGGGCGGGCTGGAGTTTTTCTCGGGCGATGTAAATCCCTTCGGCAATCTCGCCGGGCAGCCATTTGGCGTACTTCTCGTCGCAGTCCGTGCCCAGGCAGGCGCATACCGAGGGAGCCGAGTGCGTGTGTGTAGCCGAGATGAGAATTCGCTCGGCGGGGATGCCCGTCTCCTTAGCGGCAATGGCTTTGGCCTCGTCAGCCAAGGACCGCGGGATCAGACAACTATCCACGACGGCGATGGCTAACTGCACGCGGCCGTCGTCAAGCACGAGACAACGCGCGTGCAGCCGGTCGTGGACCTGATCGGCCAGTCGCTCCCGCACGCCGCCGTTGACGAGCACGGGCAATCCGAGCGGCGTGATGTCAATCGCAAAAGCGCCCGCTCGAAAAACCCTTGTCGTCTCTTCACCGCGCTGGCTGGACCCGGTATCGGACGCTTGGACCATCGGTGTCCAGGGCCAGATTATCGCAATGACGGCAAGGAACAAGACAAGAGCCATTCTACGTTTGGAATACAGGTACCAAGTGCAACGACGATACATACGAACCTCCAGGTTGCTAAACACAAGATGTTGGATATCGCTTCGCGATAAACTTTTTGAACAGATTCCTCGACTACGCTGCGCTTCGCTCGGAATGACAAGGAACAGCCCTCCACCGTCACTTCGACCGCAGCGTCCCATCGCTCCTTCGTCATTTCGACCGAGCGCAGCAAGCGGAGAAATCTATCCCAAAAGCCTTGCGAAGCAAATCCTTATCCTTCTACGAAAAGCAAGATGGTCTGTACGGCGTACGTCAGAACACATCCTATGCTTGCTTCATACTTCACTGTCTTCATACCACAGTTTCGTGTCAATATCAACAATATAGACGGGGACTTGATTCCGGCAGCGACATGGCCTATACTTTTGTAGGCTGTAATGTACGCTAACACAATGACAGACCTTGATCGGAGAAACAACAATGAAAAGGACGGTAACAAACTGCTCGGTGGCCATCATAGTGGCTCTCATTGTAAGCATCGGCGTTTGCCAGGCGGCTTCGCCCTTGTCCGTCGGCGACCTGAAATGTGAGTACAAAACGAATCCTTTGGGGATCGGCGTCGCCAAGCCCCGGTTGAGCTGGAAGATCGAAGCGTCCGAGAAGGGAACGATGCAGAAGGCGTACCGCATCCGCACCGCCACGGCTGTCGAGGACCTAGGCCGGAGACGATATCAACTGTGGAACAGTGGCAGAGTGAATTCCGATCAATCCGTGCACGTGGTCTACGACGGGCCGGCCCTGGAGCCGAGGCAGCGCGTATGGTGGCAAGTCCGCGTTTGGGATAATCACGGTGGCGTATCCGAGTGGAGCGAGCCCGCCTATTGGGAGATGGGGCTTTTGAAAGCCGGCGCCTGGACGGCTAGCTGGATCGAGCCGAACCTCAAAGAGAATCCCAAGGCGTCCAACCCGTGCCCCATGCTGCGCAAGGAATTTCGGCTGGACGGGGCCGTCAAATCGGCCCGCGCCTATGTCACCAGCCGGGGACTCTATAGGATGGAGATCAACGGGCAGGTCGTGGGCGATCAGCTTTTCACGCCCGGCTGGACCGCCTACCTCCATCGCCTGCAATACCAAACCTACGACGTGACGGACCTGCTCAAAGACGGTGACAATTGCGTCGGCGCCACGCTCGGCGACGGGTGGTATCGCGGCCGGCTCGTCTGGCAAGATCGCCGAAACCTTTACGGCTCGAAGGCCGGCCTGCTGGCCCAGATCGAAGTGGA
>JARRQQ010000125.1:10656-18596 GCA_037381725.1 Sedimentisphaerales bacterium | reverse complement strand
GAATACCAAAACGGCCAACGCCAGACTATCTCAACGGACGGCACGTGGAAAGCATCGACCGGCCCGATCTTGAAGTCGGACATTTATGATGGCGAGTTGTATGACGCACGTCTGGAAAAGGACGGCTGGAGCGCGCCGGGCTTTGATGACGGCGACTGGACTGGCGTGACGGTGGCCCAGCACGATAAGGGGATCATCGTGGCCTCGCAGGGCCTTCCGGTCAGGGCTACCGAGCAGATCAAGCCCGTCAAGATCATCCAGACGCCGGAAGGCGACACCGTCGTGGACATGGGCCAGAACATGGTCGGCTGGGTTCGGATCAAAGTGGAAGGCCCCGCCGGAACGCACGTGAAACTCCGCCACGCGGAGGTGCTCGATGCGCAGGGGAACTTCTACACGGAGAACCTCAGAACGGCCAAGCAAACCGTGGAGTATATTCTGCGGGGCAAAGGCGAGGAAGTGTACGAGCCGCACTTTACGTTCCAGGGATTCCGTTACGTGGCAGTGGAAGGATGGCCGGGCGACCTTTCCCTGGACAATCTGACCGGGATTGTCATTCATTCGGACTTCACACCAGCCGGGACGTTCGAGTGCTCTAATCCTTTGATCAATCAGCTTCAGCACAACATCCAATGGGGCCAGAAGGGCAACTTCCTGGACGTCCCCACGGATTGCCCGCAGCGTGACGAGCGTTTGGGATGGACGGGTGACGCCCAGGCGTTTGCACGCACCGCGTGCTTCAATGCAGACGTGGCGGCGTTCTACACGAAGTGGTTGGCCCCTGGGTGCCTAGGAAGGGGCATCCGCCTCCGCCGGCTGGGCCGATGCATCCGTTGTGGTGCCCTGGACGGTGTATCTGTGCTACGGCGATACCCGCATCCTCGAACGGCAATACAACAGCATGAAGGCGTGGGTCGATTATATGGCCCGCCGGGCCGGGAACACCTACTTCTGGAACACGGACTTCACCTTCGGGGACTGGCTCGCGTTTAACACCACAAGATCGGACTATCCCGGTGCGACGACGGACAAGGACCTTATATGCCAGGCATACTTCGCCCACAGCACGGACCTTTTGCAGCGTTCGGCGAAGATTCTCGGCAAGAACGAAGACGCGAAGAAATATGGTAGACTGCTTGCGAACATCAAAAAAGTTTTCCAGGACGAGTTCGTCACGCCGAATGCCCGCATCTCATCGAACACGCAGACCGCCTACTCGCTGGCTCTTGCCTTCGGACTGTTGCCCGATGCAATGCAAGAACGGGCCGCCAAGCGTCTGGCTGACGACGTCGATAATTTCAAACACATTACGACGGGATTCTTGGGGGCGCCTCTGGTCTGCCCGGTCCTCGGTGACTATGGCTACTTCAAAGAGGCATTCATGCTGCTCAATAGGAAGGGCTATCCATCCTGGCTTTACCCCGTCACGAAAGGGGCAACGACGATCTGGGAGCGCTGGGACGGTATCAAGCCGGATGGAACCTTCCAGGACAAGGGCATGAACTCGTTCAACCACTACGCTTACGGCGCCATCGGCGACTGGTTGTATCGCGTAGTCGCCGGTCTCGACATCGACGAGCAGAATCCCGGCTACAAGCACATCCTCGTCCGACCGCACCCCGGCGGCGGTCTGACCTACGCCACGGCACGCCATGAATCGTCCTACGGCCCCGCCGAGTCCGGTTGGCGTCTGGCGGACGGCAAAATAACCGTCAGCGTGGTAATCCCGCCCAACACGACCGCCACCGTCAGGCTGCCGAACGCCAAGCGGGCGGACGTCAGAGAAGGCGGCAAACGGCTGGACGCCTCGGAAGCAATCAGCAACGTCGTCCAGGACGGCGACGCCGTCGTCATGCAGGTCGGATCAGGACGATACTTATTCGAATACCCGATGGGAAACTCCTGATTTGCGATTTTCCATTGTCATGTGGCGAGGCCGTCTCGGCCTTGCGTGTCGCGAGCATCTTGCCCGCGATTCGAGGGCGGGACGCGCTCGCCACAAGTCGATAATTCGGCAAATCGTGCCCCCGACAGGCAAGAGTTGAAGGTTTCTGATGTACGACCTACGAAAGCAGCCCGGTTCCCGTTCGCCCTAAATCGTAAATCAAAAATCATAAATCCCTATTGACTATTTCAAATAATCGTTTAAAATAGGTGCCGTTCTCGAAGGAGACGACTGTGACGATTAGAAAAGACGGCATCGATACACGTGAGAAGCTGCTCAAGACGGCGTCGGAGGTCTTTGCGAAGCAAGGCTACCGCAATACGACGGTCGCCGAGATTTGCCGCCGGGCCGGGAGCAACGTCGCGGCGGTGAACTACCACTTCGGCAGCAAGGACGCCCTTTACGTGGCCGTCTGGCGTGACGCCTTCGACCAGGCCTTGCGGGCTTATCCGCCGGACGGAGACCTGCCGCCCAGCGCACCCGCCGAACAATGTTTGCGCGCCCTGATTCATTCCAACCTGCACCGTATTTTGGGCGCGGGTCGCTTAGGCTACGCCGGGCGGATTCTCATGCGGGAGATGTCGGACCCGACGGACGCCATTCGGGACGTTCTTCGAGACGTTGTTCGGCCGCTTCGCGAGCGCACGAGAAAGATCATTAAGCGGCTGTTGGGGTCGAAGGCGAGCGATCGAGAGATAGCGTTTTGCGAGATGAGCGTAGTTCACCAATGTCTAGCGATGGGATTCTGCCGAGGCAAGTTTCCCGCGGGCGTCGTGAAGGGCAGAGGCAAGCCCACCGCGGAGCTTGTTGACGCCCTGGTGGACCACGTCACGTTCTTTTCATTGGCGGGTATCAAGGCCATCCGAGAGAGCAAGGAACCGAAGTCACGTAAAGGACGTTGAGTGACACTGAAGGCGCAGACCTAAGGCACTGCGCGAGTGAGGACCGTGGTCACATGGCAAGACAATCGCACAAGTACTTCCTGGTCGGCCTGTCAATACTAATAGCTGGTTGCGCGCATTCGATCAAGGAGCCGGCCACGCCCGTGCAGATTCCGGAGGCGTTCTCCGCGAAGGGCACCGAGCCGATGCAAGACAAGTGGTGGCGAGCGTTCAAAGACAGCGAGCTTGACGCCCTGATCGACCGGGCACTGTCGAACAACTTCACTCTGCTGACGGCCTGGGACCGCCTCGCCCAGACACAGGCCATCGCGCGGAAGGTGAACGCCTCGCTGTGGCCTCAAGCCAGCCTGACGGCCGAGGCCGGGCGGACCCGTCAGGAGGCAAATGGAGCGACCAACTACGCAAGCCTCTATTCCGTCGGGGTCGCGGCCAGCTATGAGGTCGATTTGTGGTCCGAGCTGAGGTCCACGCGGCGGGCCGCCTGGCTCGACGTGCAATCCCAGCGCGACGCGGTAGACACGGCGGCCATCACTTTAGCGGCGTCTATCGCCAACACGTGGTATCAGCTCGCCGCGGCCAAGGCCCTGGTCCGCATCGCTCACGATCAAATCAAGACGAACCAGGACGTTCTCAAAATCGTGACGGTACAGTGGCAGAAGGGAGCGGCCCGCGCGGCGGACGTGTACAGACAGCAACAGCTCGTCGCCTCCACCCAGGCGCAACTCATCGCGGCGGAAGAAACGGTTGAATTGCTGCAATATGCATTGTCCGTGTTGATTGGCAACCGGCCCGATCAAGTATGGCAACAGACGACCATCGAATCGCCGGAATTGCCTCCGATCCCGGAGCTTGGCGTTCCCGCAGACGTTCTTCTTCGCCGGCCGGACGTGCGTCGAAGCTACCGGCAGGTTCAAGCCGCCGACCAACGTCTGGCCGCGGCTATGCGTCAGTGTTTCAGCTTATGCCGAGACCTCGGCGGTCAGTGTGCATGATCTTTTCGACGACTGGCTCGCCAACCTGGCCGCTAATGCGGTTCAGCCGCTCTTTGACGCGGACCTGCGAAAGGCGGAGGTCGAAAGGCAGAAAGCCGTCGTCTCCGAGCAAATCCACGCGTGGGGTCAGACGATTCTCGATGCGCTGGAGGAAGTCGAAGGAGCACTAACGCGGCAACGACAGCAAACGCTGCTGCTCGACAATCTCGAACACCAGCTCGAGCTTGCCCGACGGACCTATCAGCGCAACCAGGAGAGTTACATCAAGGGACAGGTCGATTACATTCGCGTGCTCGAATCGTTAGAGTCGCTGCAAGGACTCGAACGCAGCGTCGTCAGCGCTCGACGCGCGCTCATCCAGGACCAGATTGATTTGTACCGATCCATCGCCGGCTCGTTTGATTTGAAACAACCTACATTGGCCCAAACCGGCGAAACGTTAAGCTCGACAAACTCGCAAAATGTTAGTCAAGAGGAATAGGTAAGGTCATGTCAGCAACGCACAATAA
Organism: Sedimentisphaerales bacterium; assembly: GCA_037381725.1. Taxonomy (GTDB): domain Bacteria; phylum Planctomycetota; class Phycisphaerae; order Sedimentisphaerales; family Anaerobacaceae; genus JAFGTG01. The sequence goes on along the minus strand of JARRQQ010000125.1, from coordinate 14,248 downwards.
GCAAAAGAGCGAACGGCAAAAACGTCACCCGATAGTGCGAAGCTTTGCCGGTGGCGCCGCCAAGGTCGTGTTGTCAGCCTTGATTCTTGTCGGTGCGTTCGCAGCCTATCGCCATCAGATCAATACGAGTCCGCGTGCCGGCCGCAAGAAACCGCCGACGCAAGCGAAGCTCGTGCAGGTCATCCCGGTCCGCAAAGCCGACTGCACCACGACGGTCACAGGTGACGGTATCGTCAAGCCGGCCCAACAGGTCACACTACGTCCGCAAGTCACGGGCCAGATCGTGGAGCTATCAGACAACGTCGTCCCGGGCGGCATCGTCCACGCTGGCCAGAAGCTCATGACCGTGGACCATCGGGATTATGAAATCCTCGTTCGGCAGCGACAATACGACGTGAGCAAGGCCGTCAAAGACTTGAAGGTCGAGCAGGGCAACCAGGCGATTGCCAAACAGGAGTACGAGCTTCTGGGCGAGACCATCGCCGACGACGACCGCGAGTTGGTGCTGCGCGAACCGCAATTGGCGTCCGCTCAAGCGGCCCAGGAATCTGCTGAGGCCGCCCTGCTGAAAGCCGAGTTGGATCTGGCCCGGTGTGACGTCAACGCGCCATTCAACGCCGTCATCCAGGAAAAGCAGGTCGATCTCGGCGCCACGGTTTCGGCCAACACAAACCTGGTGACGCTCATCGGCACGGACGAAGTCTGGATCGAGGTGAAAGTCTGGGTCGAACAACTCAAATGGCTCACGATCCCACGGCAGAACGGGGACCCCGGATCGAGCGTGAAGATCACCAACACGCTGGCCTGGGGAGCCGATCGGTATCGTACGGGTCGCGTGGTATGCTTGGTTGGGGAAGTGGAAACGCAAGGCCGGCTGGCGAAACTCCTGGTGGCCGTGGACGATCCATTCTGCCTAAAGCCCGAGAACCGCGATCTACCACAACTGCTGATGGGATCGTACGTCTCGGCTGAGATCCAGGGAACGACTTTGGCTTCAGTCTTCCCGGTGAAATGGTCGCATCTTCGCGAGGACAACAAAACCGTATGGATAATGGATGATTCGGGCACGCTTGAAATTCGGCCCGTCGAGGTCATCTTCAAGGATAGTGGCCAGGTGTACGTGAGCGCGGGCTTAAGTGAGGGTGAGGAGCTCGTCGTCACAGACATTGCAGCACCGGTGGCGGGTATGCCCCTGAGGGTCGCTTCGCCCGAAGAAGAGGCCGCCTCGACCGAGATTCAGGTCGCCGACGAGAAGGGAGGACGCTGATGGCGGCCGAAATAGACCTAAACCAAAACGGCCGCGACGACAGCCGGGGTCCCATCGCCTGGATGACCCGCAATCGCATCACTCCCAATTTGTTGATGTTCGTTTTCCTGGTCGGCGGCTTGTTCGTAGCGATTCACATCAAACAGGAGGTCTTTCCCGAATTCGATCTGGATATGGTCACCATCCAGGTCGCCTACCCCGGTTCGAGCCCGGAAGAAGTCGAACAGGGAATTGTCCTCGTTATCGAGGAGGCGATTCGCGGTCTGGATGGGATCAAGGAGATCACGGCCACCGCCGCCGAAGGAATGGGCATGGTCAGAGCCGAATTGGAGGAAGGATCCGACCAGCAAAGAGTCTATCAGGACATCAAGCAGCAGATCGACCGGATCATCACGTTCCCGTTGGACGCCGAGAGGCCGGAGGTGAGCCTGATCATTATCCGCCGCGAAGTGCTGCGCGTCCAGCTCTACGGTGACACGAGTGAGTGGGTGCTGCGCGAGCTGGCTGAGCAGGTGCGGGACCGCTTGCTCCAGGATCCTCAGATCACTCAGGTCGACCTGCGCGGCGCGCGCCGCTACGAGGTCGCCATCGAGATCGACCAGCACGTGCTGCGGACGTATGGTTTGACGCTGGATCAGGTGGCCCAGCGCGTCCGGGCGACGTCCATCGAGATCCCCGGCGGCGGTCTTGAGACCCAGAGCGGGGACATCTTGCTGCGCGTCAACGAACGCCGGGATTGGGCAAAAGAATTCGCGACGATTCCATTGATTACCACCGCCGACGGGGCGGTGCTCTATTTGGGCGACATCGCCAAGGTTAAAGATACATTCGAGGAGGAGGATCGTTACGCAACATACAATGGAAAACGCGCCGTCGGGATCGAGGTCTATCGAGTGGGGGACCAGACGCCCATCGGCGTTTCCGACGCCGTACGTGCGGCCATGAGCGAGATCGAAAGAGACCTTCCGCCCGGCATCAGTTGGGTGATTAACTACGATCGATCCGACATCTATCGTCAGCGACTGGAGCTGCTCTTGACCAATGCCTTTTACGGGCTGACGTTCGTCGTTCTGGTTCTGGGTATGTTCCTGGAGTTTCGCCTGGCCTTCTGGGTCACGATGGGAATACCGATCTCATTTCTGGGCTGTTTTCTGTTCCTGCCGATGCTCGGTGTCACCATCAACATGATCTCGATGTTCGCCTTCATCATCGCGTTAGGCATTGTCGTGGATGACGCGATCGTGGTCGGCGAGAATATCTATGATTACCGCCAGAAAGGCATGAATCCGATACGGGCCGCGATCCTTGGTGCGCGCGAGGTGCTACTGCCAGTGACGTTCAGCATCCTGACCAACATTGTCGCCTTCCTGCCTCTCTGCACCGTGCCCGGTGTCATGGGAAAAATCTGGCGAGTGATTCCCTTTGTGGTCATTACGGTCTTTTCGATCTCGTGGATTGAAGCGTTGCTTATCCTCCCCTGCCATCTGGGCCACGGGAAGACACGCCCGGACCGACCGGGTCTTCTCAACGCGCTTCAGGGCCTTTTCAGCAAAGGTTTGCACGGATTCGTCAACAAACTATATATGCCGTTTCTGGACGTGTGTATCCGCTTTAGGCTCGTCACCGTTTCGGTCAGCTTAGGTGTTCTTGTCGTCATATTGGGCTACGTGTTCAGCGGCCGCATCGGTGTGATCCTCATGCCGCGCGTCGAGTCCGACGTAGCCGTGGTGACCGCCACGCTGCCCTACGGCTCACCCGTATCGAAGGCTGACGAAGTCTCTCGGCGATTGGTTTCCGCCGCCGAACAGACCATCCAGGACCACGGCGACGAAAAATTGTCCGAAGGCATTTTTGCCTCCGTTGAAGAAAACGTCGTAGAAGTCGCCATCTACCTGACCGATCCCGATGAGCGGCCCATCAGCACGACGGAACTGACTCAGTTGGGGCGGCAGCGCACCGGGCCGATCCCCGGATTGGAGAGCCTGCGCTTCGAGGCGGAACGCGGCGGGCCCGGTCGGGGCGCCGCGCTGACGATCGAACTGAGCCATCGCAACATCGACGTGCTGGACCGAGCGAGCGAAGCCCTGGCCGCCACGCTGGCGGACTTCTCGAACGTCAAGGATATCGACGACGGCTATACGCCCGGCAAGCGCCAATTGGACTACAGCCTGACCCGCGAAGGCCACAGCCTCGGCCTGACGCAACAGGCGCTGGCCCGACAACTGCGCAACGCCTTCTATGGAGCCGAAGCCGTTCGGCAGCAGCGCGGACGCAACGAGGTCAGGGTCAAGGTGCGCCTGCCGCGAGAGCAGCGCGTTCGCCAGT
>JARRQQ010000125.1:0-10600 GCA_037381725.1 Sedimentisphaerales bacterium | reverse complement strand
ACCGCTCGCTCAAATCGCTCACGTCACACGCGGCCGGGCCTACACCGCGATCAATCGACGCAACGGACGGCGTACCGTGACCGTCACGGCGAACGTCGAACCGATGTCGCAAACCAGCCAGGTGCAAGCCACGCTTGAATCGGACGTGCTACCCGAGCTGGCCCGGCAATTTCCCGGACTGTCCTATCGGTGGGAAGGACGCCAGCAGGATATGAAGGAGAGCACGACGAGTCTATTCAACGGTTTGTTCCTGGCCCTGTTCGCCATCTATGCGTTACTCGCCGTCCCGTTCAGAAGCTACTCCCAGCCGATCATCGTCATGATTGCAATTCCGTTTGGGATTGTCGGCGCCGTGCTGGGCCACATTCTCATGGGCTATGCTCTTAGTCTGATGAGCTTGATGGGCATCGTCGCCCTTTCCGGAGTGGTCGTCAACGACTCGCTGGTGCTCATCGACTACGCCAACCGGCAACGGCGAGAGGGAGCCACCCCTCTGGAAGCGATCCACCAGGCCGGCGGCAGGCGTTTTCGCCCGATTCTCCTGACCACGCTGACCACCTTCGGCGGACTGGCGCCCATGATTTTCGAGACGTCGCGCCAGGCCCGATTCATGATTCCCATGGCCATCTCGCTCGGATTCGGCATTGTATTCGCCACGACCATCTCACTGTTGATCGTGCCCTGCCTGTACCTGATGACCGAGGACGTCCGCGGATTCTTTCACCGGTTCTTTCCCGTACGTCATGAGACTACCGTGGTCCCGAGCGCGGGTCCGCAAGGCGCCTAAAGTCGCAAAAGCCCAAGACGGAATTGGGGCTATTCCTTTGTGTCCTGAATTGCTGCGTGGCTGGTGCCAAAAAGAAGATAAAAGGCCTCTACAGGACTTTGCGTTTACGTAGCCAACTGACCACGCTCAGGCCGATGCCGCTGAGCACAATGGCACCGGGAGCGGGAATAGGCTGAACCGGGCACGTATCGTCACCGCCATCCGAGCCGCCGCCGGGGTTGTCGTTCCAGCCGCCGCCCGAACCGTCGTCACCCGAGTCGTCGCTCCAGCCGCCGTCACCGGGATCGTAGTCCCAACCGTCCCCGCCGGAATTGGTCCCGTCTCCGTCACCGGGGTCGGTCCAGTTTCCGTCGCTGGAACTGCCGTCTCCGGTGTTGCTCGACTTCTGCCAGACCTTGTCACTTCCACTCCCCCAGCCGAACAAATGCTCGAAAAGCCAGTTGAGCCAGTCCGACAGAAAGAACTGGGAATCCTTGGAGTCTTCGTCAGCCGTGGCGGACGACGCTGATGAGTTCGACACGGTGACATTCGCCTTAACCGCCGAGCACAGACCGAGTGACAGTGCGGCTACGGCACAGATCAATAAGAGCTTTTTCATGTTACTCTCCCTCCTCGTGTGGAGTGTTGACTATCGACCAACGAACACCGAAATACTTCGGGGGCCGTGACGCACCGCCGCCAACGCGCGAACCCTACAACGGGTCCCTTGGCGGATGATCAATAGTCAACCTCAAAACATTTGCTAACCCTCTTTTCAGTAATTCGCTTTTCGATGATTAACATTAGTCTATCACATCCTTCCTCGAAAGTCAAGAGTTTTTCGCCGCGATTCTACACACGATGTATCCACTTTGGGAAAACGCCTGGCTCCAGAACGCCCTACCTCGCACGCATCGCTGGCCCGAAAACGCACATATTCTCGGTCAAAAAACGTGGCGTACGTTCGTGAATCCGGGAGCCGGACGCAGTTTTTTCGTTGCCGGCCTAGGCGTGGCGGCGCCGGTAGAGCTTGCTCTATGGCCTTGAAGGTTATATCCTTTATGAAAAACTGTCGGAGACGGCCATGAAACAGATAGGATACTTGTCGTGGGTAACAGAAAAGACCAAGACGGTGTGGTGGCATGATTCGGCGGAACCGGACGAGATCGAGCGAGCCATACGGAGAGGCGCCGTCGGGGCGACGACGAATCCTTTTCTCGTGCACGCTGCCTTAGCCGCCAATCGACAGGCATGGGCACCCCAGATCGATGGCGTGCTGTCTGAGCTCTTGGAGCCCGAAGAAAAAGCCGAGAGGCTTATGGGTATAGCTGTGAGACGCGCCGCCCGGCAGCTCGAACCGGAGTATGACAAGAGCGCCGGGCGGATGGGTTACGTTTGCACCCAGGTCAATCCCACCCGCGCGGGCGATCGCGACGGTATGCTTGCAGCGGCGAGGCGATTCAGTCAGTGGGCGCCGAATATTGCCGTCAAACTGCCCGCCACCGCCGCCGGACTGGATGTTCTCGAAGATTGCACAGCCGAGGGAATCACGTGCACGCTGACTGTCAGTTATACCGTACCGCAGGTGATCGCCATTGCCGAAAAACACCGCGAAGGAATACGACGAGCTCGCTCCGGTGGCGTCGAGCCGGGCAAATGTTTTGCGGTCATTATGATCGGGCGTCTGGACGACTATCTGAGAGACGTGGCGTACGACAGCCGGGTGAACATCAGCGAATCTGACATTCGCCGAGCAGGTCTGGCCGTTTCTAAGCGGGCTTACTCCATCTATCGGCAGTCCGGCTACGAAGCCATGCTGATCGTCGCCGCCATGAGAGGAACCCATCACGTGATGGAGCTGGCGGGCGCGGAAATCATCATGTCGATCCCCCCTGCTCTCCAGCAGAGCCTCCTGTCCGAGGAACTGCCTCACGAGCAGCGCATCAACGCGGAGATCGCGCCCGATGTGATCGAGAGGCTTTCGGCGTTGCCTGAGTTTGTTCGGGCTTATGAGCGGGACGGGATGAAGCCGGAAGAGTTCATTACATACGGGGTGACACAGAGGACACTCACACAGTTCTACGAAAGTGGGTGGAGACTACTCGAAAATTTTTGAGAAAGGGATGGCTCGGAATACGCCGATGAGCGCCCAGCCGCCCACGATGGCAAAGCCTGCGAACGATATCCAGAGCATCGCGCCCCACCGCCGGCCGGGACGGAGGTTCTCGTCGCTCTCGCGATAGCGAAAATAGAGCGCCGAGGCTCCCAGCATCGGCAACATGACAGCCTGGGCGGTACCGCAGGCCAGCACCATGACCGTGGGTCTACGGACTAACGTATACAAAACCGCGGCCACGAGCGGCCAGACGACACAGATGTTGCGCGTCCACTTGACCCTGGCCGCCTCCGAGCCATCGGTCAGACCGAACAGCCCTAGAGCGTCCGCCACCATTCGGGCGTTGCCGGCGGCGGCGACAAAGAACGTTGAATACAACACCGCCAGTGCCCCGGCTATGAATATAACGTGCGACCACGAGCCGAAGACCGGGGCATACATCTGCGAGAGCGTGCGGATCATGTCCCCCTTCGCAGGATTGAGCGAGGCACGCCACAGGACCGCTGCGCCCAGAAGGTAGAACGCCACCGTTGCAAACGTGTAAACCACCATGGACAGGTAAGCGTCGATGTGCATGACGCGAAGCCAGCCGCGAGCGCGTTTCGTCCATCGCGCAGTCCCGTCCCGCGATCCCGTGAATTTCGCATAGCCCTTCTCCAAGCACCAGTAGGGATACATAATTAGCTCGGCGGCTCCAACGCCGATAATGCCAAACGCCGCCAGAGCTGTGGCGCTCGGATTGCTCGCGAGGGTCCGGCTCGCCGGCGGCAGATGAAAGCTCAGCCCATTTACCAGTTCGTCACCCTGGACCGCCCACTCGGGCCTGGTCTGCAGCATGACCAACGTGATGATCGTCACGACCGTGAAGATGGATACGAGCACTGTAGCGACAATTTGAATGAAACCATATCGGCCGACGTACAGCATTACGGAGGTGATAACCGCGATAATGGCCGCCCACAGGTAAGCGTCTTTGGATTCTTTCATCGGCTTGGCCTGCGTCGTCAGGGTGTCGATCCTCTCCTGAATTGCGGCGATCTCCGGACTGTTGGGGTCGCGCGTCCTGATGACGGCCTGGTTGATTTTCGACCTGACCAGCTCGTCGTGCACGCGGTTGTATTCGATGCCGTACCGTGTGAGCGGGCGGCTGATCGCCAGCGCCTGGCCGACTCCTCCTCCGTTTCCGCCCTGCTGCGAGATGACCAGCATCGTCATAATTGTCCAGTACCACAGCAGCCAGTTCACTTTCAGACGTGGCCCGGGCAAGCTGTTGAGTGCCTTCAAGGGTGTGCGCCCCCAGGTGACGGCGTAACGGCCAAACTCGATCTGCGTGGAGACTTTGATCACACAGCCGATGATGATGAGCCACAGCAGCCAGAAGCCCGCTTCGGCCCCCGCTTTTGTGGTGGCGATCAGCTCTCCGGAACCGACGATCGAGCCGGCGATGATCATGCCGGGGCCGAGCCTGAACAGCGTGCCGATCAGCGTCCGAGGCGGGTCCTTCGCAACGCCGTCCGGCCCGGATTTTTGTGACTCGTTGTTGGCCGTCATGTCGTCATTCCCGGTGCCTGTGTCTACATATTCGCCGTGAAAGATGGTCGTCTCTCAAACGGTTTGAACAAACGCATTCTTCACTGCTGACGGTTATAACCGACGTCTACACACTGAGCAATGTTTTTTCGCGCGGCCTTGGAGCTGAGTGAAGTCGTTGACGCCGGAAGTGCTATGGACTACCATATTCAAACGCTGATGGATGATGGAACCGTTCGCACGTATCCATAGGGAAAAATGAGATTCGAGACATTAGAAATAGAGCCACAGAAGAATCCCGCCGTCCTGGACACCGCAACGTGGGAGCCCGCAAGCGCTTGGCGTAGCCTTTCTGCAGTGGACGAGTCGTATTTTGCATCGGTCTCACAGGCAATCAGAGAGAAGACGCCACTACCATTGGACAAAGGTTGTGCTGTGTATACCGGCTCTTGCGCCGAACACCGGGAGAAGGCTTTTTGTCTTGCGCGATTTGCCGACGGTCAGTATGTGTTCCTTGAAATCGGAGCAGACGGCGAGGGCGGCCCTTTGGAGGATCCGAGTGGTATCCGATCCTTGTCGAATGGTGCGCACATGGCGGCGTACCGGGCGGACGCTTCTACGATTGATCGCTATGTCCGTATGATAAGGCCGGATAAAGGCCCCAAGGTGCTCGGTGCTGTTCGGCGATTAGGTATCGGTGCGAGAATGTCAACGGCCTGCTGGCCCGGCGTCTGGCGGGCCATGCATCGATACGGTTTTCAGGCCAATCCGATTCAGAATTCGGTTCGTGAGGTCAATCTGCTGGACGACTTGTTGGCGGGCCGGCCGGCACGTTTGAACTATCTGCCCAACTTTGGCCGGGTCGAAGAAGGGCACACGGGCAGCACGTTCGAAGGGCTTTGGGTGGCCGGCGTGCTCGAGGCCCTGAAGGCCGATTGCTCCACCGAGTATGGCGCTGACGCGGATCACATAACTGTAAGACGCGGCCCTGACGAGCTCGCTCACGCCAAACGGGTGATAGAAACTGCCCGGCTCTACACCTTCTTCACGTTGGACATATCTGATCTGTTGGACTATGATGCACCAAAGGGATCGGCTGCACGCAAGTACCACCCTGCCCTGGACGTGGTGGGCCAACTCGCCGATCACATTACCGCGATAAAGAATGGGATTCCTTTCGACCTCGAACTGAGCATCGACGAAACGCCATCGGGTGTGGATGCCTTTGGTTGTTTGACCTCGGAAGCCGAGCTGACATTTCTTTTTCACGAATTCCACAGGCGACAAATACCCATCACACACGTCGCGCCTAATTTCGGGATAGAAAAGGGTCTGGATTACAGAGGCGCGGACGGGCTAAACGGATTGGAAGAGCGCGTAGGGCAACTCTGTCGCTGTGCTCGCGAATTCGGAGTTATGTTGGATTGTCACTCAGGCGATGACCTCAAACCCGAGACGCGAAGGGCCGTGGGCCGCGCCGCGAAGGGCGATATCCACTTCAAGGTGTCACCCGTGCTACAAGTGATCCTCGCAGAGGTGCTCAATGAATTCGATCCCGGTTTGTTTCGCTTCTGGTGGGACGATACCCTGGATTACGCGCGCCGGGAGGCTGAGGCAGGTTCCACTTTTGCGGCCCACTGCCTGCGTGAATATGAAACAAGCGGCGACGGAACACCCTCGCCGAGCCATGCCGTCTTTCATTACTATGGTTTCGCAACTGTAGGACGTCGTGACGAGGAGGGGCAGTTCATTCACCGTCAGAGGTTCTATGACCTGCCGGAGAATTTCTACACGCACTACCAGGACCGAGTGACCCTCTATCTGGGCGAAGTGGCGGCTGATGTGTTCGATAGTAAGTCGTGAGAATATCTCTGGGGAGAAGCACCATTATGGAACGAAGGTTAATGAGAAAAGTCGCCATCGTGACCGGCTCGGCTCATGGAATCGGTAAGGACGTCGCGCTGCGCCTGGCCCGTGAGGGGGCTGACCTGATTGCCGCTGATATCGACGTGAAAGGTGCGGAGCAGACCGCACAGGAAGCCCTGGCCACTGACCGGAAAGCTGCTGCGTATTCCGTGGACCTGGCCAACGTGTCACTGATCCGAGCGATGGTCGAACGAGCCGTCAGTGAATTCGGCCGGATCGACATTCTGGTCAATGCAGCGGGTGTGATACGGACAAGACCCTTCCTCGAAATGACGGAGAACGAGTGGGATCACGTCCTTAACACGAATCTGAAAGGCACGGTCTTCTGCATTCAGACCGTTGCGGCGCAAATGGTGAAACAAGTTCCTGAAGAGGTCCGCAAAGCCGGACGCGCCGACAGAAGCTACGGGAAAATCGTCAACCTTTCTTCGATATCGGGTCGGCGAGGGCGAGCGTTACAACTTGCCTATGCCGCGAGCAAAGCGGCCATTATCAGCGTCACACAATCGGCGGCCTTGGCGCTGAAGCAATATAATATCAACGTGAACGCGGTAGCACCGAGCGTCGTTCCCACGGACATGTGGGAGCAGATCGACGAGGACTACGGGCGAATACTCGGCAAGGGGACGGGACAACCGATGAAGGAGTTCATCGAGCGCATTCCGCTCGGGCGCGCGGGCAGCCCGGAGGACGTGGCCGCCGCCGTCGCTTTCTTGTGCTCGTCCGGTTCGGATTACATCACGGGGCAAACGCTGAACGTGGACGGCGGATTCGAGATGAACTGAGCTGTTGCCGGACGCAACCGAAAGGAATAACAATGAACGATTTCGATAAGGCACGAGCATTATTGCACGAGTTCAAGGGTGATGCGTATCTATTCGGCGCGGGTGTTCTTCCGAGCATTGGCGAAAGGGTAAGCTCCGCTGGGGAAAAAGCCGCGTTGATACGCTCGACTTTTGCGGGCAGCGATCATTTCGTTGAGATCATAAGGGATTCGGCCCGGCGTTCAGGCGTCGAGCTTGTCGCTGAGATAAAAGGAGCGAGGCCCAATTGCCCCCGCGAGGATTTGTTCCGCATCACGGAAGAATTGCTGGCCGCCGCCCCGGACGCGGTCGTTACCTTCGGGGCGGGCAGCACCATCGATGCGGCCAAAGCCGCTGAGGTTCTTCGCACGTTGGGCGGCCGGATCGACGACTATTTCGGCGCGGCCCTGGTGACCGAGGCTGCCAAGGAAAGTGGCAGACCGCTTGCACCTCACGTGGCCATTCAGGCAGCGGCCAGCTCAGCCGCCCACCTGACGAAATACTCGAATATTACGGACGTATCAACGGGCCAGAAAAAGCTGATCATCGACGAAGCTATCGTGCCGGCGCAGGCGGTCTTTGATTACGAAGTGACCTATAATGCGCCTGAGAGCCTAACGCTCGACGGGGCATTTGACGGCGTCGCGCATTCCCTTGAAGTTCTCTACGGCGCCGTCGGTAAACCTTACTATGGCAAAGTTGCTGAGGTGGCGGGCACCGGCATTGCTCTGGCGGTCAAGTACCTGCCACGCGTGAAGGAAAACCCGAAAGACAAAGAAGCTCGCAAAGCTCTCTGTCTGGCGACGGACCTGGGCGGATACGCTATCATGATCGGCGGGACAAACGGGGGACATCTATCCAGTTTTTCTCTCGTGGACATACTCAGTCATGGCCGGGCCTGCGCCTTGATGAACCCGTATTACACGGTATTCTTCGCGCCGGCCATTCAGGAGCCGCTGCGCCTCATCGGCGAGGTCTACCGGCAAGCCGGGCTGACCCAAGCCGAAATAGACCACCTGCGGGGCCGAGACTTGGGCGTGGCCGTCGCGGAAGCTATGTTTGAGCTGGCCAGGCGGATCGGTTTCCCCACACGGCTTGGCGACGTTGACGGGTTCAGCGCTGAGCACATAAACCGTGCGCTGGCCGCCGCAAAGAACCCACAACTTGCGATGAAATTGCAGAATATGCCCGTTCCACTGACCGCCGATATGGTAGACGAATATATGGGGCCGGTCCTCGAAGCCGCGCGAGACGGTAATCTCGATGCAATAAAAAACGTCTCATAGCCCCATGAGAAAAGAGTCTCACGGGCGGGATTCCCTTGTGAAGATGAAACTCGCATACGGAACAACAGGTCTGGATATTCACCTGCGGGACGATCTGAACGTAACGCTGGCGCAGTCCAAGCACGTACGGGGTCTTGAAGACCAAGCCAACTCAGTTCGGGATGCGTTGCGTCGGCCCATAGCTTCCGATCCTCTACAAGAATCGGTCAAATCCGCCGAGAAGGTGGCCATCGTTTTCAACGACATCACCAGGCCAACCCCCTACCACGTCATACTCCCTGTGCTCCTGGAGCAACTCGATCACGTGCCGGACGATAATATCGTTCTGCTAAACGCAACGGGGACACACAGACCCAACACACATGCAGAGCTTCGGGCGATACTGGGCGACCAGATCGTGAATCGATTCCAGATCGTTCAGAACGATGCGCACGATCCCGGCTCACACGTATTGGTCGGAACAACCAAGAGCGGAAATGAAATCTGTCTTCACAAGGAGTACGTCGAATCCGATGTGCGGATTCTCACCGGATTCATAGAGCCTCATTTCTTCGCCGGCTTTTCGGGCGGCGGCAAAGCCTGTATGCCCGGCCTTGCCCTCCTGAACACCGTGCTCAGGAACCACAGCGTCCGCAATCTGGATAGTCCAATGGCAACGTGGGGAAAGGCGCACGGAAATCCCGTTTGGGAAGAGATATTCGAGGCGGCGTCAATAGTGCAGCCGACTTTCTTGCTGAACGTCACGCTCAACCGCGATCGACAGATTACCGGCGTGTTCGCGGGCAACCTTGGAGAAGCGCACGAGCGGGGCTGTTCATTCGTCAGGCAAAATGCAATGGTACCGGTGAAGGAACCTCACGACATCGTGATAACCTGCAATTCGGGTCATCCACTCGACCTGAATCTCTACCAGTCGATCAAGGGTATCAGTGCGGCTGCCCAGATTGTCCGTCAAGGGGGTAGTATCATCATGGCCGCTGATTGCTGGGACGGCGTGCCTGAGCACGGCGAGTACGCCAGACTACTTCGCGACACGGATAGTCCGGAGCGTCTGCTGGAAACGATTCATGCGCCCGGTTTCGCGGTGCAAGACATGTGGCAAGCGCAGATTCAAGCCGTGACACTGCAAAAAGCCAACGTCTATTTCTACAGTGAAAACCTAAGCGACCGACAGATTGTGGGAGCGATGCTGCGCCCGTGTCACAACATAGAAGGAACAGTTGAGAAGCTGGTCCAACAATACGGTCGAGACGCCTCCATTTGTGTTCTGCCCGAAGGGCCTCAGTCCATCCCGTATGTTGCGGAGAATCATCAGGAGGCGTGCTGACGCGAATTGAGGTTATTTGTGAGGGGAATCGTCGGTTTGCGCCTGATCCGCTTCGTTCAGGGCGGCGAGAGCCTCCTCCTGGGTAGCCGCAATCATAAAAACGTCATCCAATCCCGTAACGCCCAGGATGCCGCGCACCCGCTCGTCAATGCAGCAAATGATAATCCTATGGCCGCGGCCGAGAACGGACGCGCGAAGCTCCAGCAGCTCATTGAGCAACATGCTCGTCGCGAAACCGAGATCGGATACGTCGAGAACGACGTCCGAGTCAACCTCCTCAGCAATGAGGTTCTTAAGCTGCTCCGTCGCGTGCACGATGGGTGCGACTCTGACAACGAGAGGGCTACCAGTATGCGCTTTCATTGTTCGTACTCCAAACCACTACGGGCTACGTCGCCTTTGTACAAGACGGCTGCCTGAGCTCTTCGATCGAGGCTATGGCCAAGCGTCTGTCCTTGACAATGCGAAAGATGCCATCGATCCCGGTGACCGTAAAGACACTTTTCACCTGGGTGTCGATGCCGCAGAGGATGACTTCCCGTCCCGCGTCCTTGACCATGTCCCGAAGTCTCAGCAACGCGCTGATGACCCTCGTGTTGATCGTGATGTCCGACAGATCCACGATGATATCCCAATCTTCGTTTTCCTCAATCATGTTGACAAGCTTGTCGAGCTGCTCAATGCGGTCGGGCCTATCCAACGAGCCCAAGATTATTACGTGTTCCGGTTTCATGTTCATAGTCAGCCCCCGGCCCCGAAAGGCCTACGTAGTTGTGCATTCGTTCTACCGTATCCCTCAGACGCTACGAACGAGTCCAATAACCGACATATCGGATATTTAGGGCG
>JARRQQ010000124.1:0-17290 GCA_037381725.1 Sedimentisphaerales bacterium | reverse complement strand
CCGATGCCGGATTTGTCCCGGACGTAAGGGATGACGGAACGCGAGAAATAACTTGACCGGCCGTTTCGGTCCAAGATGACCATGAAGTTCTTCGGGTCTGCGACCAACTCGGGTGTATCGAATGCGGCGGCGAGCGTCGCCATAGGGTAGTCGGGATTGTCGATCAGCAGCTTCGCTAAGTAATCGACGTTGGCCGGGTCGATCTCCGGCTCGTCAGCCTGGAGGTTCACAATAATCTCGGCATCCACGTCCGCAACCGCTTCGGCGATGCGGTCCGTGCCGCTCTGATGCTCGACAGACGTCAGAACGCACTCGGCGCCGAAGTTCTTGGCGGCTTCCACGACCTTTTCGTCGTCGGCCGCGATGAGGACCTTCTCGGGCAGCTTCGCCAAGCAAGCCTGCTCGTAGGTGTGCTGGATGAGGAATTTACCCGTGTCTTTGGCGAGAATTTTACCTGGGAATCGGGACGAACTGTACCGCGCCGGTATGACCGCTAAAACCTTCACTATTCCTTAATCCCCTACATCATCAAAGTTCTTGTTGCCGGGCGAGTCGTGCTCTTCAGGGATCTCAGCGCCGCGGTGCCGGTGCGACCGCGAAATCCAACAGGGCTTTCATCTTACGAACAAGGTCCCGGTCTGTCAACCGTCCCCGCGCCGAAATTTCGTTTTTATTGACGATCCCGTCTCAAATCTCTATCATTGCTGTTGATAAGTGTTTTCCAGAGTTCTCGATCGAGACCGAATTCAAGGAGCCGCCATTATGAAAAAGGCCATAGGAATTATTGTTCTGGCCGCTCTGGCCATCGTTTTCACAGCAATCGGCTGCAAACAAAAGAGCGAGCCGGACACCGCCAAGTTTCAAATCGCCGTTATTCCCAAGGGCACGACGCACATCTTCTGGAAGTCGATTCACGCCGGGGCGATCAAGGCCCAGGAAGAGCTGAAAGCCGCCGGCGTGGACGTCGAAGTGATATGGAAAGGGCCGCTCAAGGAGGACGACAGGGAATCGCAAATCCGGGTCGTGGAGAATTTTTTGACGCGAGGCGTGACCGGGATCGTGCTGGCGCCGCTGGACGATGCGGCCTTGCGGATGCCCGTCAAGGAGGCGGTCGATGACGGCATCCCCGTCGTTATCATCGACAGCGGACTTAAGAGCGAGGATTACACAAGCTTCGTGGCGACGGACAACTACCTCGGCGGCAAGCGAGGCGGCGAACGCTTAGCGGAAATCCTCGGCGGCAAAGGCAAGGTCATCATGCTGCGCTATCAGGAAGGCTCGGCCAGCACGATGAACCGCGAGGAAGGCTTCCTGGACGTGTTGAAGGAAAAGTACCCGGACATCGAGGTGGTCAGCGCCAGCCAGTACGGCGGAGCCACCACGGAGAGCGCCTACATCGCCAGCGAAAACCTACTCACGCCTTTTCAGACACCCGACGGAGGTCTAAGCGTCGACGGCATCTTCTGTCCGAACGAATCTACCTCATTCGCCATGCTGCGGGCGCTGGAAGACGGCGGCTTCGCAGGCAAGGTCAAATTCGTCGGCTTCGACAGTTCTGAGCGACTTGTGATGGGCTTGAAAAATGGTTCGATCCAGGGCCTGGTTCTCCAATACCCGATCAATATTGGCTATCTGGGCGTCAAAACCCTCGTCGACCATCTGCAAGGCCAGAAGGTGGAAAAGCGCATCGACACCGGCTCGGCCGTGGCGACTCCCGAGAACATGGATGAGCCGAAGATAAAGAATCTGCTGGAGCCGGATTATAAGAAATGGCTGAACGAATAGAGGCACACGAACCAGCGATTCGGCTCCAGATGCAGGGGGTGTCCAAGCGCTTCGGGGCGACCGTCGCGCTGGAAAATGTGGGGATAAAAGTCGCCGCCGGCGAGGTGCTCGCCTTAGTCGGTGAAAACGGGGCCGGCAAGAGTACCCTGATGAAAGTCTGCTCGGGAGCCATCAAGCCCGACAAGGGCACGATGCAGTTGGACGGCGCGCCCTATCACCCCAACAATCCTCTCGAAGCTCGCCGGGCCGGCGTGGCGATGATCTACCAGGAGCTTTCGCTGACGCCCCATCTGAGCGTCGAGGAAAACATCATGTTAGGCATGGAGCCGGCGAAGTTCGGCGTCGTGCGCTGGGGGCAAGTCCGGCGGCGGGCCATCGAGGCGATCCGGGAATTCGACAACCCGGAATTGACGCCGGACGCGCGGGTCAGCCGGCTGTCGGTCGGCTCACAACAGTTGGTGGAGATCGCGCGGGCGCTCGCTATCGGCTGCAACGTGCTGGTCCTGGACGAGCCGACGAGCAGTTTGACCCGCCAGGACGTGGAGCGGCTTTTCGAGATCATCGGCCGGCTCAAGCAGCAGGGCAAGGCCATCGTGTACATCTCTCACTTCATCGAAGAGGTCAAGCGCATCGCCGACCGGGTCACCGTCTTGCGGGACGGTCGAGTCGTCGGTACCAGCGACGTGGCGACGATCACACCCGACGAGATCGTGGCCCTGATGGTAGGAAGGCACGTGGAGGAGCTTTACCCCCGCTCGGCCCGGCAGCCGGGAGAAGTGGTTTTGGAAATCGAGGACCTAGCCGGCGAGGAAAAACCAACTTCGGCGTCGCTCGAGTTGCGGCGAGGGGAAGTTCTGGGGATCGCCGGACTGGTGGGCGCGGGGCGGACGGAATTGCTGCGCAGCCTGTTCGGGCTGGACCCAGTCAAGAAAGGGCGGATTCGACTGGGCGTGTACGCCGGGCCGGCCTCGCCTGTCAAACGCTGGATGCAAGGAGCGGGCCTGCTGAGCGAAGACCGCAAGGCCGAAGGACTGGCCCTCTCTTTGAGCGTGGCGGATAATGTCACACTTTCTAAGCTGAAAGGCTTCGGCCCGTTCCGCTTGGTTTTGCCAAGCCGACAGGACAAAGCGACCATGCGATGGCTCGAACAGTTGGATATTCGCTGTCGCGGACCCCGTCAACCTGTCGCATCCCTATCGGGCGGCAACCAGCAGAAGGTCGCGCTGGCTCGGTTACTCCAGCACGACGTGGACGTACTGTTGCTCGACGAGCCTACCCGGGGCATCGACGTGGCGGCCAAGGCGCAGGTCTACAAGTTGATCAACGCCCTGGCGACCGGCTCGGAGACCGAGGGCCGCGAACCCAAGGCTATCCTGATGGTCAGCAGTTATCTGCCGGAGCTGATGGGCGTTTGCGACCGTGTAGCCGTGATGTGCCGCGGAAAGCTGGGCCCGACGTACCGGATTGAAGACGTCAATGAGCACGACCTGATGTTGGAAGCCACGGGGCAGGAAAGCGGAATTTAGAATGGAGAATTTGGAATGAAGAACAAGGAAAGTGGAAGGCAGAATTCTCAATTCTCAATTCCAAATTCTAACTTCTTCAGCAATTGGCGCGGCTGGCTCAATGCCCTCAGCCCGGTGTTGGCTCTCCTGGCGGTCTTCGGCTTATTTGTGCTCATCGCCCCGTCGAGCTTCGCGACCGGCCGCAACCTGGAGACCATCGGCCGCCAGACTGCCATCGTCGGCGTGGCGGCGCTCGGAATGACGATGGTGATTATCTCCGGAGGGATAGACCTGTCCGTCGGCTCGGTCGTTGCCCTGAGCACGGTAGTGATTGCCTGGCTATTGCGATACACGGGCGTTGGCCCGTTGACTGCGGCGGTCGGCGGCGTGGCGGCGTCGGCCTTTTTCGGCCTAGTCAGCGGGATTCTGATCACCCGGCTGCGCGTCGTGCCGTTCATCGTGACCCTCGGAATGATGCTGGTCGTGCGCGGAGCGGCCAAGGGCATCGGCCAGGAGCAGAAAATCGACGTGGATCCGTCGCGGTTAGCCTGGCTGGACGACTTGTTAGCCACCGTGCCGCGAGAGCGGAGCTGGATGCTCGTGCCGGCAGGCGTGTGGATGATGATCTTCCTGGCGATAGGGATGGCGGCCCTGCTGCGCTACACCCGTTTAGGCCGGCACACGTTCGCCATCGGCTCGAACGAGCAAACGGCCCGGCTCTGCGGCGTATCGGTCGAGCGCGTCAAGGTGCTGGTCTACACGTTAGGTGGGGCTTTTGCCGGGCTGGCGGGGCTGATGCAGTTTTCCCGGCTGACCGTTGGAGACCCGACCGTAGCCGTCGGCCTGGAACTGAACGTGATCGCCGCGGTCGTCATAGGGGGCGGAAGCCTCAATGGCGGCGAAGGTTCGATCCTCGGCACCCTCGTCGGGGCGTTGATTATGACCGTGATCGCCTCCGGCTGCACGCAGAGAGGATACCCAAACTGGGTCCAGGAAATCATTACCGGCGCCATCATCGTCATCGCCGTAGCCCTTGACCGCCTGCGCCACCGTCGGGCTACGTAGCATGGGCGTCTCGCCCATGAACGAAAGACGAGCGACGACGGACGAGGGCGAATCGTCCATCATTTTTCCACCAACACTTCGAGGTGCGGGAGCATTATACTGGTAGACGGGCAAAAGCCGAATGAAGGTTGGATGTATACAAGTGAACGAGACACACGCGGACCTTGGGGCAGAGGTTGATCCGCCGGCCGGACAAGAATCGCCACTGCCCGGCTTGACGGATGTGTTCACCGCCGAGATCGGGCGCCTCAAGCGAATCGTGGCCGGCATGGGATTGAACGCGTCGGACGGCGAAGACGTGCTCCAGGACGTTTCGGTCCGGGCGTTGAAGCATGACGGAGAATTTCGGCACCGAGAGGACTGCGTTCGCTGGCTGATAAAGGTCACGGTCAACCGATGCCTGATGGAACATCGCAGCCGCAAGACGTTCCACAGGCGGGGCCGAAAGATCCTGAGACGCCGGGAGGAAACGAAAGGACCTGCGAAGGCCGCCGTCGAGAAAGCGATCGTGGCCGAGGAGCTTGAGATTGTGCGAGAGAGCCTACGAGACCTGGATGAGTCGTTGCTGGCGCCGATGGTGCTGCAATACTTCGGCGGCTTGAATTCGACGCAAGTGGGCCGGGTTCTGGGATTGAATCCATCGACCGTGCGAAGCCGCTTGCGGGAAGGCCGGATGATTTTGGCAAAGCGATTGTTGGAACGAGGTGTCGAACCCTAATGAAAAAATCGTGCAAAAACATCGAAAACATGCTCGTCGATTACGCCGACGGGCGACTATCGCCGGGTGAGTCAGGCCAGGTATCGGAGCATCTGACTCGATGCGAGAACTGTCGAGGATTGCTGGACGCTCTGCAAAAATCGCTCGATCTTGCCGGCGTGATCTGGGCCGACGGCCTGGCCGAGACGAAAGCCATCCGTATTCCAACCTTACGGAAAGTCAGGAAATCCCACCGGCTTCGATACGCCGCCCTCGCCGCGAGCATCTTGCTCGTCGTATC
This sequence comes from Sedimentisphaerales bacterium, assembly GCA_037381725.1. GTDB lineage: Bacteria > Planctomycetota > Phycisphaerae > Sedimentisphaerales > Anaerobacaceae > JAFGTG01. The sequence goes on along the minus strand of JARRQQ010000124.1, from coordinate 11,937 downwards.
CGCTTTCACCGCGTGGCGCGCGCTGGTGAAACCCGTGGAGGTACAAAAAGAGCCGAGCTTTGCAGAGATTGAACGCAAGATAACGGATGAAGGCACGGCGGCCAGACTCCTGGCGGCCACGGACTTACTTGCAGACAGGCCAAACGCCGGGACACTGGTCCAAAGCCAATACGAGTATATCGTGGATCGTTATCCGAATACGAAGGCGGCGGCGGCCGCAAAAGCGAAAATCCAATAATCTTAAGGAGACGAAAAATGAGATCCGCAGTCATTTCCATTGTGTTGTCGATTCTGTCCACTACGATTCTCGGTGCGACGACTGTTTCCGACCCGAACAGTACAGGTTCCAAAATCAAGTTTGTTATCGACAGCAACACGCCCATGAAATGGACCGTCCTCACTAGGAGCGAGGAAGGTGTTCACGAACGCTTTAACCCCCCTGGCCCCATCAGGCCCGCGTACGCCGCATCTATTCGTATCCGTGATGACGAGGCCCGATCTCATAGTCAGGACGAGGTGCTTGATAGAATAAATGACAGTCCTATTGCCAAAAAGTTTTCAGAATCTCAGCAGGAGTTTCTCAAGACGGGCTTTGCGGTTAGGGCGGACGCCGATGCCGAAGATCCTTACCAGTACTACGTGACTTACTTCTATGCCGTGAGCGAGGAAGACGCCAAACTGATGGCCCGGGCGTATCTCGACGGTCTCACCAGATCTGCCGAGCAAGCAGTCGCAAAGTGGAAGAATCAATTGGACAAAAGCCAGGAGAAACTCCGTGCTGCTCAGAAAGAGCTGCCGGAAAAGGAAGCCAGGCTTAAGGCCTGTGAAGAGAAGTACAAGCAACAGAAGGATAAGACCTACAAGTTTTCCTCCGACGATGAGGCGGCCAAGCTGGCCAAAGAGAACATTCTGGAAATGGAAAAAGCCCATGACAGACTGGAAGTCGAGATGATCGGTATACGTGCGAAGCTCGATGCTATCCAAAAGTACCGAGACAAGACGGCTCAAGACGATGCTCTCTATGCGAAGCTCAATGAGATGTATGTCGAGCAAATGATCGAGATGAGCGGCCTGGAAGCCCGCTGGGCGGCCACCGAAGACCTTCGCGCCAAGCAGCAGGCGTTCCTTAACGTATACAACGAACACAGAGATTTGTCGCGTGAAGTGGGCGTCTTGATAAAGGCTATTGATGTCAGCAAAACCTCAATCAGGGATATGACTGAATTGCTCACCCATCCGAAGGCGAACACGATGCTCGGGAACATGTTGCCGCCGGAGGTCTATCAGAATACAATCACTATTCATCCGGTGGCACCGTAGAGACGTTTGCAGAACCAATCGGACGACGGAGCACGAGAATGATTGTCGGCGTCATGACAGCTCATTTGTCCTTGCAAGGGATTGGCTCGCTGAAGGGCAAGAGGAGTATCGTCAAGAGCCTCATCGGGCGGCTCAAGAGCCGATTCAATATCTCCATCGCGGAAGTTGAGCACCAGGACAGCAAAACGATGGCCGTGGTCGGAATCGCCGTCGTCAGCAACGATTCCCGCTTTATCGACCAGCAGTTTGACGCAATCATCAGCTTCATGCGAAACGACGGGCGGTTCTACCTCGGACAAGTCGAACGAGAGACTTTTACGTAACAAGGCGTAGGGGCAACCCCATGTGGTTGCCCTGAATTGCTATCGGCGCCCCGTGAGGAATTCTGCAGACAGAAGAGGGCGGCCACGCGGGGCCACCCCTACAGGATTCTGTCGATCACGAAGGCGGCGTAGATGAAGATGTCTAAGCCGATGGTCGAGTAGAGCAAGAATCGACGCAGGGGCTGCAAGCGCAAGCGTGCACGCACGAGAAAGAAGAAAATCGCCATCGTGACCGCGGCCAGAACGTACATCTTTCCCGCCTCGGTGAAGAGCCGGGCATAGCCCGCCGCCAGGCCGAAGATGACCTGGAAGAGCTTCGTCGCGAAGAGCAGCGAGAAGATCGCCAGCGTTCCCATCACGATGACCGACAGCAATATCCACTTTCGGTCGGCGTAGCCGGTACTGACCAATGCCTGCATCCCCGCACCGACGATGATCGAGCAGCACAACATGCTGAAGGCAAGCCAGATAATGGGGCTAACATCGAGCAGCGGTCCACAGAACGCTAATATCGTACCTATGACCAGGACAATCATGATGCTGAGCCGCCTGACTTTTAAGAGCATAACGAAGCCCACCGTCAGGGCGGCGATGGGAACGTGATAGAAGCCGATGAGGGTCATGTGGCGCTTGGCGGCTACTAGAGGCGATATCATGCCTACCAAATCCACGGGGCGCAATCTGAGGCGTATCGGGATCGGGTACAGGTGAAAGTGGGCGGTGGCCTGGAAGAACAGCAGAACCACGCCGAAAGGCAAAAGAGCCAGTGGGACGCGCAGCCATCGCCATCTCGCTTTCGGGCCAAACACCGCCGGGCAGAACAGCCACGGTATCGCCGCGACCAGAACGCCGGCCGTCGGATGAAACTTGGTCATGCCAAGCGAAAACGGCCCGAAGCCGTAGATCGCGCCCGCGAAGAACGACTCGACGAACCCGGCCACCCAGCGCCGGCTCAGCACGTAACAACCCAACGAGGCGACCGTCGTGCTTATGACGAACAAGTCCCGCAATCGCAGCGCGTCCAGGCCGTGGTAGTAACGCCGGTACAGATAGGTGGCGAAGATAAAATAGACAAGTGCAGCTCCGGCCAACCTCGTGTGCTTCGTCATCGCTCACCGTGTCATTTCAGGACCACTTTGCCCGTCCCGGTCGTTATCCTGCCTATTCTGTAGACCTTCTCTCCGTACCGCGCGAGCTTGCGGGCCATCGAATTGGCGAAATCCTCCGCCACGATCAGTACAAACCCGACCCCCATATTGAAGACCCTGAACATCTCGTCTTCCTCGACGGGTCCTCTGGCTTGAAGAAATGAGAAAACCTTCGGTACCGGCCAGCTCGATTTCTTAATGACGGCGCTGCAATCCTTCGGGAGCACACGCGGGATATTGCCTACTAGGCCGCCGCCCGTAATGTGCGCCATGCCGTGCACGACGCGCTTGACCTTATACTGTGAGAGCAGCTTGACGATAGGCCGGACGTAGACGCGCGTCGGCTCCAACAGTACATCGGCCAACGCGGCGCCGCCAAGCTCGTCGGGAGTATCGGTCGCTTTGAGTTTGGCCTGCTTGAAACAGATATTGCGAACGAGCGTGTAGCCGTTGCTGTGCAGGCCGTTGGACGCCAGGCCGAGGATGACGTCGCCTCTGGCGATGTTTCGCCCCGTGATAATCCTCTTTCGCTCGACCACGCCGACGGCGAATCCCGCCATATCGAAATCGCCCACGGCGTAGGTATCGGGCATCTCAGCGGTCTCGCCTCCGATCAGGGCACAGTCCGCTTGCCGACAGCCAGTTGCGACGCCTCTGACAAGCTCCGCCACGAAGGCCGGCTCTAGCTTGTGGACGGCCAGGTAATCGAGGAAAAACAGCGGTTCGGCGCCCTGCACGAGCATATCGTATGCCGGCGGTATCGAACATCAACCTCAGACCCGCCAAATGCACCTAGCTGCCGACCCCGTCCTTGCAGGCAACGAGGACGGGATTCTTATAATTTCTCTTGAAGAGCTTTTCGTCATAGTCCAGGCGAAACATGCCGGCGAAGGCGTTTGGCAGTTCGATGACTCGCGGCCCGAACGTGCTCGCCACCGCCGAATAAATCTGCTCCACCATCCGGTCATTGGCATCAATGCTCACCCCCGATTGCTCGTAGCTAACGTATTTGCCCATGTCTATAGAAGGTCGCCAAGAAGATCCCCCACGTTAACGCCGATCAAGAAGAAAGTGACTAAATCGATTGCCGCTTTTCGATTTCCGACTTTCGATTTGACAGATGCGACGCCTCTAACAATCGACAACCGGCGATCGAAAATCGAAAATCTCGAATTAGCCCACCGCTTCGACTTCGTCGAACATCTGCATCTGGTAGCGTTCCAGAGCGGACTTCCTCACGGTTGCATCGACGGGTATCCTGTATTGCCCGCTCCAGCAAGCGGCGCAATAATGATCAGCGGGCAACATCGCGCAATGCAGCAAGCCTTCAAGCGACATATAGCCCACACTATCCACCTCGAGGAATTTCCCGATCTGCTCCAAATCGCGCCCGTTGGCCAAAAGCTCTTCTTTGGTCGGAAAGTCGATTCCATAAAAACAGGGAAACCGGATCGGCGGGCAGCTTACGCGCATGTGAATCTCCTTCGCGCCGGCTTCGCGCAGGGTTCTGATCTTGCCCCGCGTGGTCGTGCCGCGAACGATCGAGTCATCCACCACGACGATGCGTTTGCCTTCGACGACCTCGTTGATCACCGCTAACTTGATCCGGACCTCCAATTCTCTCGACTTCGGGTCCGGCGAGATGAACGTCCTGCCCACATAGTGGCTTCTAACAAAGCCCATATCGAACGGTATCCCACTCTGCTCGGCGTATCCGACGGCCGCGGAGGTCCCCGAATCCGGTACAGGGATCACAACGTCGGCATCCGCGGGGTGCTCCAACGCGAGCCGCCGGCCGAGCTTCTTTCTGAACTCGTGCACGTTCTCGCCGAAAAGCGTGCTGTTCTGCTTGGCGAAATAGATGTGCTCAAAGATGCAGTGGGCTGGCGTGACGGCGCCCGGCGTGACGAAGAACCTACCGTGTGGGCCGTCCTTGTCCAGCCGAACGATCTCGCCCGGTTCCACCTCCCGAATGAATTCCGCCCCGATGGCGTCGAGCGCACACGTCTCGCTGGCGACGACATAAGCTCCCTTTTCAGTCCGGCCGATGCACAGGGGCCTTATCCCGTGCGGGTCGCGAGCGGCCTCGATATGATCGTCGAACAGAAAGAGCAGACTGAACGCCCCCTGAAGATGGCCCAGGACGTGCGCCAGAGGATCCGGGTTGCTCACATGCGTCGGCTTGGCGAGCAGATGGATGATCACCTCAGTATCGCCGGTGGACTTGAAGATGCTCCCGTACGCCTCATACTCGTCGCGCAGTCGCGGCGCGTTGATGAGATTGCCGTTATGAGCCACTGCCACCTGCCCGCGGGAATACTCGGCCAGGAGGGGCTGACTGTTTGCCGCCCGGCTGGCGCCCGTCGTCGAATACCGTACGTGGCCAATCGCTATCGGATTGGACAGTTTGCCCAGAACGTCCCTACCCGCCCGGAAGACACGCCGGACCGTACCCATTCCCGCATAGCATTGGATTGTCTTGCCGTCGCTCGATGCAATGCCAGCCGACTCCTGGCCGCGATGCTGGAGACTGTGCAAGCCGAAATAGGTTTTGCTGACCGCCTCGGCATCGCCAAAAATGCCAAAAAGTCCACAATTCTCTTTTTTCTCGAAACCCATGCAAAGATTCTCGATTTTTCGCCCTAATTTGTCAATTCAAAACCCACGATCATCTCCCTTTTCCTGTATGTCGCGGGACCAAAAATGTTCACATTCAAATATCGTGTCCCTATCCCGATTGCGGATACATGAATTCAGGTATCCGCTGAAGTTGGCCCTCGGCGTTGACACAGGCTAACACACTGCTTCCCTCAGCCAGGACGACGCCGTCGGAACACCGTGTGAGTTTGTACGTATGCTCGACCTTGCTGGCCGTGACCAGCGAGCACGTCGTTTCCAACTCCAGTTTCTCATCGTACTGGGCAGGCCGGCGATATTTGATGTGCAGCCGGGCCACGACAAAAAACACTCCGGCCTTCTCAAGATCCTTGTACGCCAAACCGTTGGCGCGCAGAAGCTCGGTGCGCCCCATCTCGAACCACACGGGATGAACGCTGTGATGAACAACGCCAGCCTTATCCGTCTCGGCGTACCGCGGCACGATGGTGATTGTGTGTTGCTGGATGTTCATGCGGTCCAATGTTTTTCTATTTCTTCCAATGTCTTGCCTTTGGTTTCGGGCACGAAGCGGCCGACGAAGATCAGTAAGACGATGCAAAAGGCACCGTACAGCCAAAACGGAAACGCATGATGGAACTTATCGAGCAGCCACGGGCTTTCGTCCATCATGGGGAACGTCTGGGAGATAACATAGTTCGCCACCCAAAGACACACCGTTGCGACAGCCATCGCCCTGCCGCGTATCCGCGTCGGAAAGATCTCCGACAGAATCACCCAGGTAACCGGCCCAACGGAAAGGGCGAAGCACGCGATATACCCCAGGATAAAGACCAACATCCACAAGCCCGTCGTCCGACCGTACGCCGCCAAGCCCATCGCCAGTAGAGAAACACCCATCCCCGTCGAACCGATCATCATCAGCGGCTTGCGACCCAGCCGGTCCACCGTCCAGATGGCAATCACCGTAAATGTCAGATTCACCACGCCGACGATGACGGTTTGAAGAAGAGCGGCATTGGTCTCCGAGCCCATCTTCTTGAAGATTTCGGTGCCGAAATAAAGGAAGACGTTGATCCCCGTCACCTGCTGCAAGACCGCCAGCACGATACCGATGACCAGGACAATTTTCATGCCCGGCTGAAACAATTGCCTGAGCGAGCCGCTCTCGTGGGCGATGGCATCCTTGATCTCGATCATCTCGGCCTGGGCGTACCGGCCCCCGTCAACACGAGTGAGAATGTTTAGCGCCTCATCGACGCGGTTCTGCTTGGTCAGCCAGCGCGGGCTCTCCGGCACGAAGAAGAGGCAAACGAGCAGCAGCAACGCGGGCAGCCCCTCCGAGCCGAACATCCACCGCCAGCCAACCTGTTCATTCCACGTCAAATCTCCCTGGAGCGCGATGAAATAGTTGACAAAATAGACTACCAAAAAACCGGTCACAATCGCAAACTGATTGACCGAGACCATCCGCCCCCGGATTCGAGCCGGGCTGATCTCGGCGATGTACATCGGTGAGGAGATCGAGGCCGCACCGACACCAATACCTCCGAGAATGCGATAGATGATGAATGCGGCGATGGTCCGGGGAATAGCGGTCCCGACCGCGGAGATGAAGAACAACACGGCCGAGAGAATCAGGACCTTCTTTCGACCAAAGCGGTCGCTCAACGCCCCGGCGGCTCCCGCGCCGATCGCGCAGCCGAGCAACGCGCAACCGGTCGCCCAGCCCGCCCATTTCGCGTCAAGCGAGAAATGTACTTTCAGAGGCCCTATAGCTCCATTGATGACTCCCGTGTCGTAGCCAAACAGCAAACCTCCCAGGGCGGCTACAATGCACACCAGCCCTACGTACAACGCGCTTCCCTTCTCGTCATCCTTCATGGAATGGAGGCCCCATCGCTCACTTGGTTTCGTCAGAGGATTGCGAGCAATTCTCCAGGGCGTTCTTCAAAGCCCAGTCGATGAACGTCGCATGATTGTTATTCTTGTACTGGCCGCTAGCATCCGTGCACCTGGCCCGGGCCTCTTCCATTTGTGGAGCGACTGGGCAAGCCCTCTCGCCCAAGTTCTCCAACTCACGGGCGGCGTAGAGCACGGTCTCTTCCCGCTCGGCCTTCAAACCTTCAGCCAAGACATCCAGCGCCTTTTCACAGTATCCCAGCTTGCACAGTATTCCGGCGGTGGCGAAACGAACGTTCGGACTCGAATCGACCAGCAATGGCTTGAGCTCTTCGATGGCGGGTTCCGCCTTGGACCCGAGGACGGTCAGCGCGATAACCGCCCAATACCGAACCGCGCTGTCCGAGTCATCCAGCAACCGAATAGCCGCGGGCACACTTTCAGGCCCCCTGCCGACCAACTCGGCAGCGGCGAGGATACGCTTGCACGGGAACTTGGCGGGTTCTCGCGCGACGTCGTAAGGCGTCGAACCCTCGGCCCGAATGTGCATTTCCGCTTCCGGCAACAGACCCAAATCGCGCATCTGGAGCATCCACTGGTGGAGCACGGTGCGCATCCGCAACAATCTCTGGTGGTGCCGGTCCGAATTCGCCAGGTTATCAAGCTCGTCCGGGTCCTTCAACGTATCATAAAGCTCCTCGACCNNNGCTTGTCCGGCGCCCAGAGCGCTCTTTGCACTTCGGTAAGCTGATCCTCTTTCACCGCACGCCTCAACTCCTGCATACTCTCCGCCCGATCCGGATACTCGCTCGGCTGAATATACGGGAGGTGTGGCATGAAATTGCGGATGTATTTGTAACGGTCATCGCGCACACAGCGCGAACACTCATAGGCCTCGTCCACCCGGCTGGATGCTGCGAAGATATATTTTCGCGCCCATTTGGCCCCGCGACCGAGGAACGGACGACCTTGCATGTAATCCGGCGTCGGCAATCCCGTCAGGCTCAGCACGGTCGGAGCAAAATCCACGAAGCTCACAAGATCATTCACCTGCTCACCCGCCCGGGTGGGCGCGAAACGCTGATAAGGCCCGGGGATACGGATCAACAGCGGGACGTGAAGGCCCGTGTCGTAGAGCGTTCTCTTGAATCGAGGCAGTCCCAGGCCGTGGTCGGAAAAGAAAAACACGATGGTGTGGTCCGCTAGGCCATCGGCTTGAAGCTGGTCGAGCAAATCGCCTACTTGCTTGTCCATAAACGTCATCAGGTCGTAGTAACGCGCCCAGATTTTTCGCACCATCGGCGTATCGGGATAAAATGGCGGAAGGGATACCTCGGCGGGGTCGTGACGTTCTGCGGGATCGAGCTTCGAGCCGTACTTGTCGTAGAATTCCTCATCGGAGCCGTTGATCTGGCCCTGATGCGTGGAGGTGAAATTGAACACGCTGAAGAACGGCTGGCCGGGCCGGCGCTTGCGCCAATGGGCCTCGTGGCTCGACTCGTCCCAGACGCCCACGTCGATGAAGTTGTAGTCCTTCTTGTAATTGTTCGAGCAGTAGTATCCAGCCTCGCGAAGGTATTGCGGGAAACACTTGATCTTGGCGGGAAGTTTCACTTCAGAGCGCAAGTGCTGCGTTCCCAGAGATGTCGCATAGACGCCCGTGACCAGGCATGAACGGGATGGCGAGCACACCGGGCCAGTCGAAAACGCTCTCGTATAAAGCATCGACTCACCCGCCATCTTGTCCAGATTCGGCGTGATCGCAAAAGAATCGCCGTAGCAACCTAAGTAAGGGGCGCTGACGTCTTCGCAAGTAATCCAGAGAATGTTGGGCGGTCCTTCAGCCTGTGGTACGGACGGCTGTCTCGCGATTCGCGTGCAGCCTGAAAGGGCAACACCTGATGCGCAAAGTCCCATTGCCTTAAGAAAGTCACGACGCGTGGTAACAGTATTCATCGGTGTTCTCTCCTTCTCGGTCTCGGACTATTCGGCCGAAACCACTTTGAAATCACGAAGGCTGCGAACCGTCTTGCCGTCGACCGCATCCAATTCCACGACAAGCTGGTAGTCTCCGGTCTCTTTCGGAACCGCCTGGGTAAACGACGGGACTTGTCGATCAAGAGCGTTGACGGTGCAAACGCCGGATTGTTCGGCGATAGTCTGATCGCCGCGCATCATGCGAAAGCGAACGGTTCCTTGCCAGGGATCATACAAGTCATTGATGACGTAGACCTTGAACTCATGCTCGGCGCCGGCGGCAAGCTCGCCTCCCCAAAAGTCCACCATTAGCCCAACGGGCGAAAAGGCGTCACGAACGTACCGCTCGAAGTGCGGCTCGAAAGTCAACTTCTCCAGGTCGATGAAATGGTCGCTCGTCGCGCCGCCTTCGGGCCTGGGCTTGTCACCGGGCCGCGAATAACCTAATCCGCAAAAATGCAGCACGCCGGCGCACGTGCGGTGCCCCCGCCAGAACTCGGTCAGAGCGGCTAAGTAACGCGCGTAGACCAATCGCCGCTGCTCCGTCGTCGAGTTCGGCCCGAGCAGAGAGTCGTACACCTTGTCGGTCAGGCAGGTGGTCGTGCCGTCACGATTGAGCCATAGCCAGCCATACTCATTGATAATGATCGGAAGGTCGTAACGTTTCTGCGCGTCTCGCAGGTGCGGCTCGCCCGACGTGTGGGCCAGATCCGACAGATGGAACTGCCCCCTGCCCCACTGAATCGTGCTGAACAGATAAGGATGCGACTCGACGCAATCGTTCGGACTTTGCGGCTGGGCCCAGCCGTTTTCCCACGGGCGGCCGGACAAATCCAGGTGCCGGACGGCCTGGAGCGCTTTGCCCGTTTCGGGCGTGACGCTTTCATTCTGTGCGTCCCAAATCGCGACGCACGGGTGGTTCCAGCGCTCCTGCATCCACTCGGTATACTCCGGAACGATTTTCTCGCTGACGGGCTTCTCCGGTGCGTCGCTGAGCAACCAGATGGGAAACTCATCCTGAATCAGGAAGCCTTCTTCATCGGCGATGTCGTACCAAATATCCGGCGGAAAGCCAATGCAATAGCGAATCGAATTCCAGTGCATGCTCTTGAATTTCTTGTGGAGCCGTCGGACCCATTCGGCCCGCCAGGGTTTGTCGCCCCTCTCGGCGTCCTCGAAGAAGCGATAGATGCAAACGTTCGTTCCGCGCATGAAATAGGGCCGGCCGTTGAGAATGGCCCGGCCGGATTGACGGTCAAAGTGAAACGAGCGCATCCCGAATCGCGTGCGCGTGTGGTCGCCCACCGTCCAGAGTTCCAACTCGTAGAGAAAGGGATCCTCCGGCGTCCATAGGTGACATTCCGCAATGGGAATCGCGAAGTCAACGGGCAATGGCGACCGTTCCAGCGGTCCGGCTATGCCTATCGCGCCGCTGCGGACTGTCTCGCCGGTGCTGACCTCCCGCAATCGAAAACGGACTTCCAGCCCCGTCGTGCCGGCTATGTCCTTCAAATTCGCCACGACATTCACTTTGCCGTTCACCAGGTCGGGGGCCGCCTGAACTCGTGCAATATACGGCGCGCCCGTCAGGATCAGCTCGACCGAATCGTATATGCCGGGAATGTACAGGTACTTCTCGAAGTCCCACCCCGTCGGCATCCCCTCGGGCAGCGATTCGCGGTCCGCGCCCACGCGAATAATCAGCTCATTCTCCTGGCCCCGTTCTTTGAGGAACTTTTTGACGTCCAGCAGAGCGGGCGTGAAGCACGGCAGATGCTCACCCACAACTTGACCGTTCAGAAACACTTTTGTACCATACTTGGCTTTGTGGATCTTCAATATCGCAATATCTGGAACCGCTTCGTCCAGTGTAAACGTTCGGCGATACCAGAACGCCTGCCGTCTCGGGCTCTTCTTGCCGACCTCCTCGAACCCGGGCTGGGCCATATCCACCAGTCCCGGCACCGGCACCTTATGCGTGAAGCTCTCCGGAATCGAATCCATCGAGCCTCCCGCAATGCCCCACGTACCGTTCAGGTCGATGATGCGCCTCGGGTCCGGTTCCGGTTTCTCGGAAGAACTCATAGATCGCATGCGAAGCCCCGGCGTGCTGTAGCATCCCCCGGAGACAACGCACAAGATCGCCAAAAGAATCAATTGCGTCCGTCCATGCATTTTTCACGTTCCTTTCGAGCCGGCCTTCGCCCTCAGCTAAGAGACCGGTTTTACCGATCTGCCCAACGCCTCGAACATGGCCAGAACGTTCTCCGTCGGCGTATTGCACTGGATGTTGTGCACCGTGTTGAACACGAAGCCGTTCGTGGCGCCGAACACCTTCACCCGCTCGGCTACCTCCTTACACACCTCCTCCGGCGTTCCGAATGGCAACGTCTTTTGCGTATCTACTCCCCCACCCCAAAAGACGATGCGTCCCCCGTATTTCTCAGCCAGGCGTTCCGGGGCCATCCCTTGAGCCGAGGTTTGTACGGGGTTGAGGATATCAAAACCGGCCTCGATGAACCCTTCGATCAATGGCTCACATCCGCCGCAACAGTGCTTCAGCGTCTTCCATTGCGTATGGGTGTGAATCCAGTCGTTCATCTTCTTGCTAAACGGCAGATAGAGGTCCCTGTAGCTATCGAGGCCGCAAA
>JARRQQ010000123.1:0-11145 GCA_037381725.1 Sedimentisphaerales bacterium | reverse complement strand
CCTGCCGTACGTCACGCTCAACAATAAGCCGATCTATCTTGAGTTGACGTTAGACCAGGCGTATCACCCCGAGGGATTCTACACGTTTCCCAGTGACGCGTTCATACGCCGCGAGATTTTGCGAACGCGCCAAATCGGACTCAACGGCCACCGGATCCACGTAAAGATCGGGATCCCGCGAAAGCTCTACTGGGCGGACAAGCTTGGCGTACTGATTATGGCGGACGTACCCAACAGTTGGGGGGCGCCGGACGCGGATATGCGTTATGAGATGGAATATGCTCTACGCCAGATGGTGAAGCGTGACTACAATCACCCGTGCATCTTTTCGTGGGTCAATTTCAACGAGACCTGGGGGCTGCGCAGCGGCCGGGCTGGCTACACTCCGGAAACCCAGCAGTGGGTCGAGAGCATGTACCATTTGACGAAGCGTCTCGATCCCACTCGCTTGGTCGAAGACAATTCGCCCTGCAATCACGACCACGTGGCGACCGACATGAATACTTGGCATGCGTACCTGCCCGGCTACCTGTGGCGGAAGCAACTGGATCAAATCTGCCGGGACGTCTACCTGGGATCGACGTGGAATTTCATCGGAGGGCGGACGCAGCAGAACCAGCCGATGTTCAACAGCGAATGCGGCGACGTCTGGGGATATGAAGGTAGTGCCGGGGACGTGGACTGGAGTTGGGATTATCATATTATGTTGAACGAGTTCCGCCGACATCCCAAGATATGTGGCTGGCTCTATACCGAACACCATGACGTGATTAACGAGTGGAACGGATACTGGCGTTACGACCGCTCGAAGAAATTCACGGGAATGGACGAGATCGTGCCGGACATGAGTCTGCGGGACTTGCACGGTCCGTTCTACCTCGCCAGCGAGCGAGAACTCTGCCGCCAGGTCTCTCCGGGGCAGACGATCAGTGTCCCCCTCTACGCTTCGTTCATGACCGACGCCGACGTGGGCAGACAATTGGTCTTGAAGATGAGGCTGACCGGCTGGGACACGATCGGACGAGAGCGCAACCATTGGCATGGCCGGAGGCGAATTGCATACCGACCGTGGATGAGCGAAGAGATGAAGCCCGCCGAAGTGAGGATGCCTGAGCGGCCGGGTCTGGCCATATTGCAGTTCTCCCTCGAGACGGTCTCCGGGACGATATTGCATCGTAACTTCACGACGTACCTGGTGGCGGACCAAACCAGTCCGCGAGACGAGACCGTCAAAGCGGGGCAAAGAGAAATCAGGGTCATTCGCTTTTCGCCGAAGGATTTTGCCGAGGCCCAGTGGTCGTTGAAGCAATGGAACGTGCTGGATGGGTTGAAGGTCGATGGCGCCGGGTCCGGCCACTTCGAATATCGAGTGCCGTGGCCGGAAGGGCTCAGGCCCGGAAGAATCGCTCAGGCAAGCTTCCGCTTCGAAGGCTCGGCGAAACAGTTGTTTGGAAAGGATCAGGAAGGAGCCGGAAAGCAGCAAGGGGATTTCATGCGAGGCAAGGGCACGCACGATCCCAGCCTCAATCCGAATGCGTATCCCATGACGGACGAGACTCGCTTCCCGAGTGCCGTGCGCGTCCGCGTGAACGGCACGACCGTCGGCTCGTTCGAGCTGCCCGATGATTCGGCCGACCACCGCGGGATTCTGTCCTGGTTCAGCCAGAAGCGGGACCGACATCTGCGCGAGGCGGGTTCGTACGGATACATCGTCTCGGCCGAAATCCCTGCAAACGTACTCAGGGAAGCCTTCAAGCAAGGGCAATTGGTGATTCGGCTTGAAGTTGACGAAGCGCTTCCGCACGGACTGGCGATCTACGGCGAACGGTTCGGCCGCTACCCGCTGGATCCGAGTATCCTGTTTGTTCAGAAGAATTAGCCAGGTCGGTAGGATTTCCAGTTTTCTGCACTTTCTCGCTTGCCAGTTGGACGTGGCGCTGATATTCTGAATTGTGATATCGACAGCGGATTGTCGAGCGCACGGATTGGGTGACGCCCACGGAGGACCACCAGGGAATGGGCCACAGACGAAAGAGAAAGGGAAGGCAGAGGCGCGGCGGGGTGGTAGACAACCCCACCAAGCCCAAGGGTGCTTCCGTGGTTTCGTTACGACCGGCCGGGACACCGTTCCCAAGCAAAGAGGCCTCTTCGCAACAGAAACGTAATTCTTCGGATCCCATCGCGGGGCGGATTGAGGAAATTCGTCTGGCGATAGCCCGGCAAAGCAGCAAGACGGCGCTCGATAAGGCCAAGCAACTTCACAAGGAACTCGCCAACGACGAGTCCGAGTCGGTTCTGATCGATGCTTACGTCGCGCGGATCGAGGCCATGCTGGCCAAGGACCTCGCAACCGAGGCCAAGGCCCTGGCGGACCTCGTTGTTTCGCGTTTTCCCCAGGCCGGCGGGAGACTCGCCCAGTTACAGGGCAACTTGGCCGCCCTCACGGGAGACATCGCGACGGTTGTGGCACCCCTGGCCGATCCTAACGCGACGCCTGAGAAGCGTGCCCGTGCCGAGCAAATGATTCGGTCTGAGCTTGTCGATCTGCGAGCACTTGCGAACAGTTCTGATCTGGCTCCGGATCACCCCTTACGCGCAGCCGCGGCGGCTTTGGACAATGCGTTCGAGGCCGTAACCTCAGGCGAGGTCGACGAAGCCGCGCTCGCGCTTCCTGAAGTGTCCCATCGAAGTCCGCTGGCGGGCTGGAAACTTCTGATTCGAGCGATTGCTTCGCTCTATCAGGGCCGGGACGAGGACTGTCGCCGATTCCTGGCCACTATTGATAGCGATTGCGTGTCGGCGAGACTGACCGATTCGATCCGGTCGATTCTGGCCGGGTCGCCGGACGGGCCCTTGGCGCAGGCCGGCAGTAACCTGGTCAGGAGGGTCATAGGTCCTCGCGGCGAACTGCGTACGGCCTTGCGGGCGTTGGACGACGCCTTCTTGAATGTGCCCAGCGACCGAGAGCCCGGCGACGACTTGTACAGGCAGATACGCCGGACGGTGCTTACGTGCGAACGCGCGTGCCCGGAGCTTTTGCCCCGCCTCAAACAGCATATCTCCGTCAAAGCGGCGGTAGCATGTTGTCCCGTGGAATCGGTCATCGACGCCATGGGGGGCCGTTCGGTCCACGACGCCTACTTCTGGCGGCTCTACGCCCGCGCAAGGGAGGGCGTCGGCGACGCGCTCGATGCGTGCTTTCTCTGGAGCCGGTTCCGCGATGCGGCTATTGAAGAAGGGCTTTTCGCCGCCGACGGCCAGGAAGCCGCCTTCTTGTACCTGCACATGGCCGAGCTTCTAAGACGCGTGCCGCCGGACCACCTGGCCGATGCGCGGGACGACTACCTTGATGCAATGGCCGCCATAGAGGATTTATACGAGGACGACCTGCCCGAGACGCCGCGGTGGACCTCGAGTGCGATCCGGATTCCCGACAAGAAGCGAGACACGTACTTTCTGTTCCCCGAGCGGTTGTACGAGCGAGCCTGCGTCCTGCGCTCGGACGCCGACATCTACAAAGAGTGGCTCGACTACATCCGGACGGCGGATCGCCGGGACCTCAAGCCCGATGACGTCGCGCTGAAGTGGTCCGCCGCGTTCGTCCGGGACGCACGGCCCTTGATCTTCCTGGCGGAGTCCGCCGAACAGCGCAACGCGTTCAACAAGGCCCTCAAGTACATCGAGCAGGCCGAAGCGCTGGGCGGAGTCGACCCGAAGGTTCGGCGCGCCCGGTTCCGCCTGCTGGTCGCCAAGGCCGTCAGGCATCTCAAAAACCGCAATCTCAACCTCGCGTCGAAGGACTTCGTTCAGATCGACGAACTGCCCCAGTCCGGTGAGAAGGACCGGCCCGCCTTTGTCGCGTCGTTACGATGGGTGCACGCCCTGCGGCGCGGCAACCAAGTCGAGGCGGAACGCCTCCACAGCCAGGTGCGGGGCCTGCTGGGAGGGCAGCCGGCGGCCGACGTTCTGCTGCTGAACACCGCCCGCAAGTGCGGTCTTTCTTCGTCCGGGACGCTCGCACTGCAAAAATCGCTCTCCACCTGCAAGGACAGGGACATCGTCAGCGCCATAACGCGGACGTGCCCGATCAGCGCGGACGTGAACGTCGAGATTCTCCTGCCCGCCAAGTGGGAGTCCTTGCTGACGAAGTGGTTCAAACGATCTGACTGCTCGATAGACACAGCGGGCCTGATGACCATGGCGCGAGCGGCCCTAAAGATGAACTGGCTGGAGCTGGCCTACTATTGTTGCGGCCACGGCCTGCAAAAGGGCGGGCCGGAGCGGGCACGGTTCATGTTCATGCGAGCCAGAAGTCTGCCCTATTTCTTGTATGAGCGACGACAAGATTGCCTGGACGTGGCTCTGGCTCTGGCCCGGCGTGCACGTGACATGGACCTTGTGGCCGAGATTGCGGAGGAGAACCGGTTGGACTCAGGGCCGTGGGGCTGGTCGGACCCGTTCGGGTCGGACCTCAACGATTTGGACATGGACGAGGCGACGCTGGAGCAGGTGATCACGTTCGAGCGTAAGACTCGGAAGTACCCGAAACAATCGTGGCTGTCGCCGTTCGGCAGACCGCAAGACGTTCCGGGTCTGGGCGAGTGCCAATGCCCGGCCTGTCGGCGCGCGCGAGGCGAAACGGGCGGCCACGGCGGGCGGTCCCAGCCGAGCGGGCGCAAACCGAACCGGGGCCCGGAGGGCAACTATCTTTTCGACGACATCTTCGACGAGCCGGAAGTCGATATCAACGATCTGGGTCTGAACGACATGGATATGCTCCGGGAGGTTGCCGAGACGATGCCCGAGTTCGGCGGCAGGTCTGAGGCGATGATTGATGTTATCGAGGAGATGACCCGTCTGAACGGCGGTAAGGTGCCGCGGAACGGGAAGGATTTTGCCCGCATCGTTCTTCGGAATCCGCAACTCCAACAGAAGATTGCGCAGATGATGTTGCAATCGGAACTCGATGAAGCGATGGGGACTTCCGGCGCATTCGATTATGATGATCCGGACGATTACGACAACGAGTGGCCCCGGCGCAAAAAGAAGCGAAAACGTAGACGCTGATCTTTGAATGGCACCTATGCTGGCGCCCCTCGGGGGGCAGCCGGTTCAGGAGTGAGTTAAGTGAAATTGCAGTACGAGGCTGTTGAGCAAGACCCTTGGAATACTCTCGGCGTCAGGCCCGAGGCGGACGACGACGAGATTCGGGCGGCCTACATGAATAAGGTCAAAGAGTATCCGCCCGACCGGTGTGGGCCCCAGTTCGAGAAAATCAGAGATGCCTACGAGCAACTGAAGAACTCTTACCGGCGGGCCAAGTATTTGATCCTCGGGGCGAAGGCAGACCGGCCCCTGGAATCACTGTCGAACGACGTGCCACCGGTTAGACACTACGTCGGTCCGGAACCGTGGCTGGCCGTGATGAGATCACAACGCGAGCGCGGGCCGGCCCCCAGTGGAGAACAGCAAAGATGACGGATTCAGAAGCCCAAGATCACTTGGTATCAGCCCAGGAATCACCCGTAGGCTACGACCGTGAGGAGCGAGCGCGCGTCCGGGAGCGCATCGTGCGGCGTTTCGAGCTGTGGCTGGATGAGATTCTCGATGGCGAGCCACCCATACAAGGAATCGCCGCCGAAATTCTTGAGCAGTTGGAAGCCGAAGGCCCGATAGAAGAGCCGCGTCAGGCGGAGGCCGGTTGCGATCTGTTCACCGTGTGGTCAGCGGTGACCGCGATGACCGAAGAGACCCGGCTTCAGGGCCGCGCGTTCAAGCAGTTGCACGACGGCATGTCGCCCCTGCAGGGACTGGTCGGCTCCGTAGGCGCGATGCTCGAGCGGTACCAGGCCGCGCTCGATTTGCAGCAGCAAAAGACTCACGACGACTGGACGCGAGCCGTCTGGAAGGAGATTCTGGACATGCTGATTGATATGCGGGACCGGCTGATGCGAGGCGCCGACTCGGCGCAAGCCTGGCTCGATCGTCCGGAGCCGGCTCGGCAGTTGGGATTCGCGCAGCGCGTTCGCGAGAAGATCTTCCCGCTTCAGCCCGACGTTCGGATCGAGCAGCGGGACGAGGCGGTTCGCTCGCTTCTGAAAGGATATACACTGTGCCGGGAGGTGCTCGATGAGGCTCTGGAGCGGGTCGGCGTTCGTCCCATGGATTGTGTGGGCAAGCCCTTCGATCCGCAGGCCATGAAAGCGGTCGATACGGGACGCGAAGCGAACGTCCCCGAAGGTACGGTGCTGGAGGTCTACCGCCGGGGCTACCGATGGAATGAGGAGGTCTACCGTCAGGCGGAAGTGAAGGTGGCCGCAGCCGGCTCGATGCCCCGCCAGGAGCAAGTCGCCCCTGAACGTAACAGTGTTCCCGGCGGCGTCAGAATCACCGAGCGCTCAGCCGGCGGAGACCACAGCGCGAACGCAACGCCAGCGTCGGTCAATAGCCAATGACAAAGGATGGGTGTTTTGGAGCAGGGAGGGCAACATGAGTCGTAATGAGGTGATCGTAGGGATCGATCTGGGCACCACCAACTCCGAGGTGGCCGCCTTAGTGGGGGATCGGCCGCGCGTGCTCGGGCGGTCGGAAACAAAAATGCTCCCATCGTGTGTCGGGTTCTCTCCGCAAGGGCATTTGCTGATCGGGGAGGCGGCGCGGAACCAGATGCTGGTCTATCCGGAGATGACGGTGGGCAGCGTCAAGCGCAAGATGGGCACTGACGAGCGGTTCGAGATCGGCGACAAGATCTTCACGCCGCCAGAGATCTCCGCGCTGATCTTGCGAGAGTTGGTCCAGTGGGCGCAACAGGAATTGTGCACCGAAATTAGGAAGGCGGTGATTACCGTGCCGGCTTACTTCTCCGACGCTCAGCGCCAAGCGACGCGGGAGGCGGGCCAGATCGCTGGCTTGGAAGTGGTTCGCATCCTCAATGAGCCGACCGCCGCCAGCCTGGCGTACGGTTTCGGCGACGGAACGCGCCGCACCGCGATGGTGTACGACCTGGGCGGCGGAACCTTCGACGTCTCTATCGTGTCCATCGAGAGCGATGTCACGGAAGTACTGGCCAGCCACGGCAACAACCGCCTGGGCGGGGACGACTTCGACGAACTGGTCCTGGACCGGCTGCTGAAGGAATTCCAGACTCGTCACGGTATCGACTTGCGGGACCGTAACCCCGTCGCGTATGCGAGGCTCCGCCGGGCCGCCGAGGAGGCCAAGAAGAGACTGAGCAGCGAGCAATATACACACGTGCGCGAGGACGCTCTGGTCACGGCACGCGACGGCAAGCCGTTGCACCTGGATATGGAACTCTCCCGTCAGGACTACGAGACCATGATCCGCTCACTGGTCGAATCGACCTTAGAGAGCGTGTTTCAGGCGATTGAGGACGCGAGCAAACAGCCCGGCGACATCGACGTGATTCTCCTGGTCGGGGGCTCGACCCACACGCCCCTGATCCGCGAGATGCTGGAAGAGCACATCGGCGCGCCGGTGCGCCAGGACATTCATCCTGACCTTTGCGTTGCGCTCGGGGCGGGTCTGCTCGCGTCGCGCCTGGCCGGCCACGACGTCCAGCGCGTCCTGGTGGACGTCTCGCCCTACTCGTTTGGACCTTCGTACTTGGGAACCATGGATGGCGAGTTGTATCCGTATTGCTATCGCCCCATCATCAAGCGCAATACCCCGCTGCCCGTGACGCGCACCGAGCGTTATTTCACCGCGATGCCATACCAGAAAGGAATCGACGTGTCCATCTTCCAGGGCGACGATCCGGACGCCCTGCGGGACATCCTGGTGGGCAATTTCACCGTGGAAGGCCTGACGCCTGTCGCCGACGAGAATGAGGTGCTGTGCCGGATGAGTCTGGACCTGGACGGCATTTTGAAGGTCGAGGCCATCGAAAGGCGGACCGGCCTGAGCAAGCACATCCTCATCAAGGACGCGATCAAGCCCAGGAGCGAGGCCGAGCTGGCCCAGGCCCAGGCGCGCTTGCACCGCTTGTACTCCGACCGGGCGGACGCTATCGAAGCGGAATGGGAAGATGCCTCGTCAACAGAGTCTGAACCGTCGGTTGCCCAGGAGGCTCAGCCGGACCCGGAGATGGAGGCTGTCGTCGCGGCCGCGCACCGGCTGATCGAACGCTCTCGCCGATTGCTGGCCCAAATCCACGACGACGATAAGGAAGAGATCATCGACTGGCACGAGAAGATCCAGGAGGCGATTGAGGCGTCGGACCGGCACGCCCTGACAGCCGGCATTAGTGCGTTGGAAGAGCTATTATTCTTTATTGAAGGCAGGTAGACGATGGCCACGTCAATGGATTTGCAGTGTCCTGCATGTAAAGCGCGCTTCCGCACGGAGCGTCGGTGCTCGCGATGCGGCGCTGATCTGTCTCAGCCCATGCGCGTAGCCGCGCGCGCTTACGCGCTTCGTCGCCAGGCGAGGCAGGCGTTGTGCGAAGGAAGGTATGAAAAAGCCTTCGAGGCGGCTTCCGAGGCTCAGGAATTGCACCAAACGGCCCTCGGCCGAAAGACAATGCTGGTGGCCGGCGTGTTGGACATGGTCTCGGTGCGGCGCGGATAGTGCCGAGCGAATCGATGAATAATGACTCTGACGACAGATATATGAAACTTGCTCTGGAACAGGCCCAGGTCGCCGAAGAGAACGACGACGTGCCTATCGGGGCGGTTATCGTCTACGAAAACCAGGTCATCGGCAAGGCATACAATCAGCGGGAACAGCTCAAGGACCCCACGGCTCACGCGGAGATTGTCGCCCTGACCCAGGCCGCTGCGTTTCTGGAAAACTGGCGTCTGCACGGCTGCACGATTTACGTGACGCTGGAGCCTTGTCCAATGTGTGCCGGGGCGCTTGTACTGGCGAGGCTCGACCGGCTGGTGTACGGCTGTGACGACCCTAAAACCGGAGCATGTGGAAGCCTTTACAATATTGTTCAGGATGAGCGGCTTAACCACCGGCTCGAAGTGACAAATGGCGTCCTTGAAGAAATGTGTCGCGAGCAGTTGCAGCAGTTCTTTGCCCGTAGGCGACAAGAGAACCGTAATTCATGACTGTGTTTTTCCAGCGCCGCCGGCCCGTGTAATCACAAATCGAAAATCTACTTGGCTACGACGCTCTCGTTCAGCTCGGCGATGCGAAGCTCGAGCCTCTTGATCTCTCGCCTCAGACCATTTCTGTGAATCAATTGCCAGGCGAAAATCTTGACGAGAACGAGGAATTGGCAGCAGACGAGGAAGATAGCTACGTACATGATTTGAGATTTGGTCCCGATGTCCCCAAAGAACCGGACGGCACTATAGATGGCCCCCGCGACGAGGAGCATCCCCCACGCCCAGGTGAAAATGACAATGGAGAGCATTTTTCTGTTGTAGAAGTCACCTACCATCGACCAAATCGTATTCTCTCTTGGCTCGTCGTATGTATCTTCAATGATCTTTCTGACTTCCTCATCGTTCATCTTGTTTCTCCTTGGTCTATTTGATTTGCTGTTGCCAGAGTTCTCGCAGCTCCTTCCGTGCGGCGTGAAGCCGCGATTTGACCGTTCCTTTCGGGATGCCCAGGGCGGTGCTGATCTCTCCGACGCTAAGCTGCTCGAAGTGATAGAGGCTCAAAACCGCTCGTTTTCGCATATCCAATTTCTCCAACAACTCTTTCAATCCGGCATCGTCTTGTCCTTGGGTTTGTTGAACCTGAGTCTTGTCAATCGCAACAGACTTTGCGGTCTTTCTCTTGCGAATCCAGTCGCTGGTCTTGTTGGTGACAATCCGGTACGCCCAGGATCGAAATCTCGCGGGGTCGTGTAGTTTTCCGATCCCTTTTATAATGCTCAGCCAGCTCTCCTGGGTGATATCCCAGGCGGCGTCGGAGTTGCCGGTCAGGCGGTAGGCGTATCGCCAGAGGCGTTTCTGCCATCGCGACACAAGCTTCTCCAGAGCTTTCGCCCGGCCGCTCTGGCAGTCCATCACCAGAATTTCATCGATAAGCTGTTCACCGGGTCTATCCACTCTGTCTATCATAGTCTTTTGTTCGTACCGGACGGTTCATCTTTTCGCGGAAAAAACTTCTCGACGGCGCTGGACGTCTCGAAACGGGGGGGCGGGGATGCTTTCTGCGGATTGTCGTTGCAGTCTGATTCGCCGGTGACTATACTGTTGCGCGGATCAGAAATGCCATGACCTGCATGGCTCATGTAGACAAAGCTGACCCGGAGAGGTGTCCGAGTGGCTTAAGGAGCAGCCTTGGAAAGGCTGTGTAGGGCTTGCCCTACCGCGGGTTCGAATCCCGCCCTCTCCGTTCCCAAATACCCCGGGGGGAGTCGAACCCCTTGGGGCAAATCTGTAAAGCCATAAGAATCAAGTTCTGACGGAAACTCAAGATTCTGTCTTGTCCACCTGCTTGGGCAAGATTGTACAGAAATGCCCCGATTTGGCCCGGCTCATCGAGGCTTGACCGGTGTCTTGTGAGCCGGTCACAAGCGAGATCACTCAGCCTGTCGAGAAGCACTTGGAGGGACGGTCGTAGTGGGATATGGAGACTGCAAGATACCGGCGTGTCAGGGACACACTTACACGAGCTGGCGTCCATTGACTAAGCGGCGGGGGGTATCAGATTTGCCGGACCCATACCCTGAAGCACAGAGATCCACAGGACGGTTCCGATTTGTTTGAAGTCCTTGGCTTGCGGAGACCGAGAGGGCTACACACCCTTCGGTGAGATTTAAGTGTCGCCTAACGGAAAATGTTCTCTAATAAAAATATGAAGAATGCCGCCTATTATTCCGATAAGTTCAGATATCAGAGTCAGAGATACTGTTGAGGTGTTCAACTTCTGCAAACCACAGGGTGAAAGATGCGTGATAAGAACAGTTCTTCACAGAAGATTCAAACGTCAGAAAGAATGCACGGCTTCACGTTGGTGGAACTGATGGTCGTCATTCTCATCGTTGGCGTCCTCGCGGCGGTCGCCCTTCCCCTATTGCAGGGCCGAGTCGATGAGGCCAGGTGGTCGGAAGCGTGTGTCACGGCAGGGACAATCCGGGTTGCGGTTCGCGCGTACGCCGCCGAGTCAAGCATAGCCACGGCTCAGGGGCTCGTCGGCAAGAACCTTGGTGACGCGAATGCG
>JARRQQ010000122.1:0-20140 GCA_037381725.1 Sedimentisphaerales bacterium | reverse complement strand
TATGTGGGAGATGGCTCGCAACATCGCGCAGGGCAACAAGTTGGGGGACATTGGACCAGATCCGGAAGCAGGATCCCACCTCGACAAGGATACGGACTGCTCAAGTGCGTATGCCCTCCTCGGTTTCTTGGAATTGTACAAGAGTGAAAAGAACAATGTATTTCTGGAAATGGCCCAAAAGATCGGTGACAACATCCTAGCCGCACGGTTCCACAGAGGCTTCTTCGTACCAAGCAACAGGCACATTTATGCCCGATTTGACAATCTTGAACCGCTCTCGCTGCTCCATCTCGACGCCGTTGCCAGCACTCGGTCATCATCTGTATCGTGGGTCTGGCCGAGTTCATCCTTCTTGGCGTGCGAATACTATGGCAGAGGTACTGCCTACGATACCTCCCTGATCTACACACTCACAGATTCTGCCGAGCCTCCGATGACACTACAGGTAGCCGCGACCGTCGGCGATCTGGACGAACTCAGAACATTGCTTTCGATAGAAAGCGGCGCACCGGCCAGGAAACAGGCCACTTTGGACAATCTGTTCCTTCTCGCAGCCGAGGCAGGTCATGCACACATTGTGGAATTTCTCCTTGGTGAAGGTGCCCAGATCAACTCAGGTACAACGACCGCGCTGCACTACGCCGTCCAGAACGGTCATAAGGATGTCGTTGAACTCCTTCTGGCAAAAGGTGCCGATGTCAACGCAAAAGACGGTGCCCAGCAAACCCCAATTGACCTCGCGATGGGGCGGAACCACAAGGAGATTGCACAACATCTTTTGGCCAAGGGTGCTACCATCTCCTCAATCCATGTAGCTGCCCAGGCAGGGGATTTGGCAAAGGTCAAGGCCTTCCTCGAAGAGGGCGCTGACATAAACACCGCAGACGCTAGAGGTTTGACTCCGCTGCATCATGCGGTCCGGGCAGCTCGGAAGGACGTGGCTGAGTTCTTAATGGCCAAAGGTGCCGATGTGAACGGTAAGGGCGACTCTGGCTACATACCCTTGTCATGGGCCATCTGGAATGAAGACCGTGAGATGATAAAGCTCCTTGTAACCAACGGTGCCGACGTCAACTTCATAGGTGAGGACGATTGGCCGTTCCTTCACTATCTGACTTGGAATAATGACCGAGAACTCGTAGAACTTTTCCTCGCCCATAGGGCCAAGCTCAATGTGAAAGACAAGCGTGCTTGGACAGAATTTCATATAGCAGTATTGAGAGGAAATCGAGACCTGGCCAGATTTCTTGTGAGCAAGGGGGCGACTGCGCCGGAACTTCATCTGGCCGCATGTCTGGGCGATCTGGCCCGCGTGAAGAGTTTCCTAGAAGAAGGTGTAGACGTCGATACAAAGGATGAAGTCGGGTGGACACCCCTGCTTTGGGCTGCGTCGTTGGCTGAAGAAGAAGTTGCGGAATTTCTCGTCGGCAAGGGAGCAGATATTAATGTCAGGACGAATAATAACCGCACACTTTTACATCAGGCAGCTACGGCGGGTGCGGTTAAATTGACCAACCTGCTTATTTCCAAGGGAGCCGATGTAAATGCTCGGGACGAGGGCAACGGCACACCGCTGCATTCAGCGTCGGCAGGAGGGCATAAGGAGGTTGTTCAACTGCTCCTAAAGAGCGGTGCAGATGTCAATGTACAAGACAATAGGAAACGAACGCCTCTTGACATTGCTATATCGCAAAATCACAGTGAAATCGTCGACCTGCTGCGCACGCACGGAGCCAAGGAGTAGCAACAGATGGGAGATGTAACATGGGCAAAAGATTGGTATACGCATTCGTGCTCACGCAGATGAACCGGTGACCTTCGACCGCGTAGTTGGGGAGAACAGGGCGGACACTACATCAATCCTTTGGAGAGTCAGAACTGAGAGTCTATCACGGTCTTTTGACATGGATATTGTTAGGATTCACGTCGCAATGGTTGACGGCAGCGGATGGTCAGTTGATCCATGTGGACGTGTTTGTGTCGGGTACCGAAGGATACCATACATTTCGGATCCCATCCGTTGCGCGTACCGCTGATGGGACATTACACGCATTTGCCGAGGGTCGGCTGACCAACAGGTCGGATCCCGGCGGCACTCACATCGACCTGGTGTACAAGCGCAGTACGGACGGCGGAAAGAACTGGTCAGCACTCGTTCTTCTCGATCGGCATCCTGATGTGGACTTGAGTAATCTGGAGAAGGACCGCACTGCGGCCGCGAACGCCGTGGCGCTGGTGGATCGCACTAATGACCGTCTGTGGCTGTTCGATACGCGGCTCGTGGACCGCGATCTGGGCAGTTTTCAAGCTTGGGCGTTGTACAGCGACGACAGCGGTGTTACGTGGTCACGACCCCAACGCATCCGAGTACCACGGTATGAGCTTCGCGATTCATCCGACATCTATCCAAATCTAGGCAGCGGAATCCAGATGAGGTCTGGACGCCTAATCGTCCCGGCGACCCGGCGCACGGAGGGTAAAACGCAGAGCTTTGCCCTCTACAGCGACGATCACGGCGCGGAGTGGCATGCGGGTGAGGTGATCGAGGCGGCTGTCAACGAAGCACAAATAGTCGAGTTGAGCGACGGCCGGCTCCTGATGTCAGTGCGTCCCAACTCCGGCGACGATCGCTTGGTGGCCTGGAGCTCTGACAGCGGAGAGCATTGGACAAAGCCTGCCCCGCTCTTT
Organism: Sedimentisphaerales bacterium; assembly: GCA_037381725.1. GTDB lineage: Bacteria > Planctomycetota > Phycisphaerae > Sedimentisphaerales > Anaerobacaceae > JAFGTG01. The sequence goes on along the minus strand of JARRQQ010000122.1, from coordinate 17,452 downwards.
ACTTCCACACGAGTCGCGGAAGCGATCGAACGCTACACTTTAGAGGGAGAGAACGGCGCGCAGCGGAATCGCCTTCTGCACACCATCCCCGCGGGTGGCTCGTTGGGGGCTCGATCGAATCTGGAGATCCGCATCAGCTACGACGAGGGTGTTTCCTTTGGTATTTCGCGCACTGTCTATTCCGGATACGCCGCATACTCGGATATGGTCAACATCGACTCGGACCGAGTGGGTATTCTCTGGGAGCGCGGCGAGACGACCAGCCATGAATTCATCACCTTCACGCTCGTCAATCGCACTTTTTTAGAACCGGATTGATATGTTAGGTCCATCGTTGAACACACAAACTCCGTTAGCCTGACTAAGCAACTTGCACATGAGCAACGGTCAGAGCAAGCCGTTGGTCACCCATGGTGTGACCGATGGGCGCGTTCACCGCATTTGCCGAAATTCACTACTCTTGGTATAATGCACACCAACGGGCCTCGCAAAACTTTCGTAATATGAACGCCTTGGTTCGGTATTCGGGAGGTCACAATATGACGCAACAACGTGCACATCAACTCGTGTTTGCCATACTGCTCTTTTGCCACCTACCTATCTGCCTTTCCGCTGAGACCCCAGGTGAAGAATTAAAAGTCGTAATAGATCGCAACGTCCCTGTTCCCATGCGGGACGGCACTATCCTGCGGGCGGATGTGTGGCGCCCCGACCGCGGCGGGCCATATCCGGTGCTTGTAATGCGTACGCCGTATGGTAAGAATGCCTACGGTAATTTCGATAGATTTGTGAAGGCTGGGTATATAGTGGTCAGCCAGGATGTTCGGGGGCGATACCAATCTGAAGGAAAATGGGTTTCTCTCTTTCGATTCCAGACGCAAGAGGCTGAAGATGGGTATGATACAGTGGAGTGGGCTGCGCGGTTGCCTAATTCAACTGGTAAGGTTGGGACATTCGGATATTCCTATCCAGCGTTCTTACAGTGGTGTCTTGCTCCACTTCGTCCGCCAGCGCTTGTAGTAATGTCCGCTTGTAGCAATCCAGCAAAAATATGGGATTTAAGTCCATCTACAATTCGTCCTGGGACCCGTCTAGTGTGGTGGGATAGAATGGCTTGCGATATGCGACTAAAGGAGAATATCCCGGGGGTGCATTGCTGGTGGGAACGTAACCTGTTATGGAAGGAGGGTTTTCATAAGTGGATATATTGGCTTCCTTGGCTAGAGTTGCCGCAAGATTTCTTTGGGTATGAAGCTCAAGCTGTTAAATCTTGGCTGGCAAATCCCCATGTTGATCCATGGAGTTTTGATGAAGGATGCAAAGATATTACAGTGCCTAATCTGGATATTGTCGGTTGGTATGACGAGTATCATGGCGATATGTTGCTCTTTCGGGCGATGGCAAAGGACGCTGCGACAGAAACAGCGCGGAAAGGCTCTAAGATTATTGTTGGTCCATGGAGCCATAATACAATAGGACGATCTCGAATTGCCCCTTTTGAATTTGGTCCTGATGCAGCTCTTGATCTAACTTCTACAAGAGTACACTGGTTCGACTACTGGCTAAAGGGTAAACAAAACGGAGTTGATAAGGAGGCGCCAGTGAGAATTTTTGTTATGGGTGATAATAAGTGGCGAGATGAGCAAAATTGGCCTCTCCAAAGAAGCAAGGATAAAATTTTCTATATCACTAGTGATAGTTATGCAAATACTCCGCGTGGTGATGGGAGACTTATTGTTGAGAAGAAGGCATCCACATCTTTCGATAATTACAATTATGATCCAAGTGATCCTGTGCCGACGTTGAAAGAAGAACTTGAGCCTGCAGATCAGCGACCTTTAACTAATCGGCAAGACATTCTTGTCTACCAGACTGCTCCTTTGGATGATCGAATCGAGGTAACGGGCTATCCCGAGGTCGAGCTTTATGCCGCATCATCGGCTCCTGATACTGACTGGTTCGTAACGCTTATAGATGTTGCTCCGGATGGTTTGGCGCGGGATGTTTCCTTTGGTATGGTGCGCGCGCGGTATCGAGAGGGTTTCGATAAACCTAAGTTAATTGTGCCCAATAGAGTCGTCAAGTATACAATCATTATGAGGCCGACGTCAAATGCCTTTCTTCCGGGTCACCGGATTCGTTTAGACATAACCAGCTCCGATTTCCCCAATTACGATCGTAATCACAATACAGCAGTAAATCAGAATGGCGATGCCACCTTGGTAGTTGCACAGCAAACAATCTATCATGGCGGAGAACGGGCATCACTAATTATACTCCCCTGGGTGCCAACCCCTCCTGAAGAAGAAAAATCGGCAGAGAAGGAAGAGGCCGAAGAAGGGCCAGTAAAAGAGATCCATGCCCTGTATCAGGCCGTGGCTAACGGCGATATTGAGCAGATAAGGATATTGATTTCGAAGGGTGTTGATGTCAATGCTCAAGATGAAGCGAAGTTTACTCCTTTGCACTACGCAGCTAAGTCAGGAATGGCGGAAATAACGCAACTCCTCCTTGAAGCAGGAGCTGGGGTTGATGTAGAGGCGGCGGATAAAGAAAAAACCCCGTTGCACTATGCAGCCGAGGCAGGTAACAAGGAGGTGGTGAAGTTGCTCGTCGAAGCAGGTGCCGATATTAATCACAAGGGTACATATGATTGGCCGCCGTTGTGTGAAGCGATTGAGGAAAATAATATAGCCGTAGTTGAGTACTTGATTGCTCATGGAGTAGATATCAATGCTGCTGTCAACGCTGGCGCTCTGTGGGGGGCAGCTCGTTTCAGTGATATAGAGATGATTAAACTGCTTATTGCCAACGGCGCTGATATCAATGCAGATCCATTTGGTACCGTTTATGCTGCAGTCGAGCGAAGACGAAGGGACATAGTAGAATTTCTGATTAAGAACGGTGCCGATATTAATCTTGAGCGCAGCGATGGCGCGACAGCTTTGTCAAAGGCTATTCAGCGGGGATATTTGGATATGGCAAGGTTGCTCATCGAAAATGGCGCAGATATCAAGGCAAAAGATAACGGCGTGGCGCTTTTAGGAGAGGCTATTTCTACAAAGAATAAAGAAATCGCGGAATTACTCCTTGCAAACGGCGTCGATGTCAATATTGAGGATAGTTTGGGTAATACACCCTTAGATTATGCTATTTCAAGGGGGATGGAAGATATAGCAAGGTTGCTCGTAGAAAAAGGCGCGGAGATTGCAGATGTTGGCTCTAAAGACGACCGCGGATTGACTGCTTTGCATAATGCCGCCGTGGAAGGGTATCAAGAAATTGCCGAGATACTTCTTTCTAAAGGTGCTAAGGTGGATGAACGGGATGATAATTATGAGTTTACCGCCCTTCATTATGCAGCAAGGTTCGGCACCACAAAAGTTGCAGAAGTCTTAATCGCTCATGGTGCAGATATAAAAGCAAAGGATAAGTGGGCCTACGAGCCCATACACTGGGCAGCCTATCATGACCGGTCCGAGATCATTGAGCTACTCATCGCTAAAGGCGCTGACGTTAATGTCAAGACTTCCTTAGGTCAGTCGCCGCTGGAGTTAGCCATTCCAATGAGAAACATGGCTGCTATGCAAATACTGCGGAAGCAAGGAGCTGAAGAATAACCGACAAATGATATACTACATGAAAAGCCTTATATTGTTTATATCCCAATAAAAAGCATAGAGAAGAAATTAACCAAAGGCTTAGCCGATATTATGCAAGAGTATGGACTATGAAATCAAATGAGAAATCCCGGGCGAAATTGCCCCTGTCAATTCTTGTAGGAAGGGAGTCAGGCATATGCGTGAATTAAGATGTGTTTTGGTTCTGTTCGTTGTCTCACTAATACATGCAGGGGTTGATCACGCCCAAGGGAATCCAATACACGGTCTGCACAGTGGCACGATAGTTGGCGTTGCCACAAGTCCCTTGGCGGGAACTGGTGGTTCAGAAATCCACCTTATTAACAATAAGGGATACCGTTCTAAAGTGGAATCCGCATTTAGGGAACGCGAGCAACTTGCTCACAACAGAAAAGAGATACTATTCGGTGTTTTTAAGTCTGGTCTTTCACTTCAGCAGGAAGAAGCTCTTAAGTTTCTCTTCGCATATATGCCACTAAGTGATTTGGCCGATTATGATGGAGATTTCTTCCTTGCAAATGCAAATATTGCGTTAAAAACAAGACAAGAGTCATCCTGGGGAAAGAGCATCCCAGAAGATATTTTTCTTCATTATGTTCTACCTTGCAGAGTAGATGACGAACACCTCGATTCATTCAGAATTGCTTATTACGACGAAATACAACGCAGAGTGAAAGGAATGGATGCTAAAGAGGCTGCTCTCGAAATCAATCACTGGTGCCACGAAAAAGCGACTTATCAGTCCTCTGGTTCGCGTAACACCGGACCTATTACCACAATGCTTTCGGCACAGGGAAGATGTGGAATGCTGTCGATTTTTGCGGTGGCTTCATTACGAACTGCCGGAATTCCTGCACGTTCAGTTAGCGCGCTATGGGCACATAACGATGATGATCATGCCTGGGTAGAGGTGTGGATAGATGGCAAATGGCACTATATGGAAGCCTGTGAGCCTGAACCTGTTCTGGACTGGGCTTGGTTTACTGAAGAAGCAAGACGCGCAATGTTGATAGTGGCACGGTCATTTGGTGCAAAATATGGGCAGAATAATATAATGGAATGTTATAGAAATTATTGCCTTGTCAATACTCTTTCAAAATACGCAGTTACAAAAACAATCAAAGTCAGGGTTTTAGATACAGATAATGTACCTGTTAAAGACGCTCTTGTAGAATATCTGCTTTACACTTCTGCACGTTTTTATCCGCTTGCTGAAGTTCCAACGGATGAATTTGGTATCAGCCGATTTGAAACTGGTCTTGGTGATCTGTTAATTTGGGCCCGAAGGGGGGATGATTTTAACTTCAAGAAAGTTTCTGTAAATGAAATAGATACACTTGATCTGGTACTTAACCTCAAACCTGCCGATGATGGTGTCTTGGACCTGGATCTCGGTATCCCTGTAGAACGTGCACCCCTGAAGGGTCCTGCGACTGAATTGATAGCGGTGAATACTAAACGGACTAATGCGGAGGACGTGATTCGCCAGGCTTATATCGATTCATGGATGAAACCGGAAGAGGCAGCAAACCTGGCTAAAGAACTTGGGGCAAATCCTGAGATTGTAAAGGATATTATCCGCAGAAGTATGGGAAACTACAAAAGTATAGTTTCATTTCTTACTCATACTCCTGCTTCAGATAGACCGCTGGCAATCAATTTATTGAAACAAGTATCAGATCAAGATCTGAGAGAGACCAAAGAGGAAATTCTTGCCGATCATCTGGACAATGTTATAAGATTTGAAAACACGCATGGTGCTTATGATTATGAACTCTATTCAAAGTATGTGCTTAATCCGAGCATTGCAAACACAATGATTGCTACCTGGCGTAAGTACCTTTATGAAAGCATGCCTGCTGGTTTCAGGCAGGATGCAATAAGTGATCCATCGATATTGATAAAGTATGTCAATAATAATATTGTTATTGCAGATAACGAAAATTACTGGAAGCCCCCAATTTCACTAAAGGGGGTTAATGAACTGAGAGTTTCGGATTCATATCATCGTGATATTTACTTTGTTGCCTTATGCCGGAGTTTGGGAATACCTTCAAGACTTTGGCTTGGAAGTAATGGGTATGTCCCTCAATATTATTTTAGAGGTGAATGGCATGATGCGTGGTTGGCAGGAAAGAATCAGCCTTTACTGGGAAAGGGATTTGTCAGGCTCTCGTCTAAAGATCCCGCCCAATGGTTTGGAGGCAATTTCAGCATTACCCATTTTGAAAATGGAAAATATTATCCCATCCGACAGCATGCAGATATTGGGAATGAGGTTGCCCTAGCTCCCGGACACTATATGCTCTTAACGGGTTACAGGGGAAATGACAGCAAGATCCTTGCAACCTTATCGTTTTTCGAATTAAAGGAGAATGAACATAAGACAATCGATATCAAACTGAGGAGGTGGTCACACAACACAACTGGTGTGGGTCTTTATCGGGCCGCATTGTTGGGAGATGTAAAGAATGTGAAACGTCTCATTCAAGCGGGATCCGATGTGGACAGAAAGGATGAATGGGGCTGGACGGCTTTGTATTGGGCTGTTCGTGGAAACCAAAAGGAAGTAGTTGAATTCTTGATTGCCAAGGGCGCAAATGTAAATGCAAAAGGTGAAAAAGGCTTAACCCTATTACATCTTGCAGTCAGAGATAATCAGACCTAAATTGTGCGATCTGGAAAGACAACATAGATATGGTGAAGTTTCTTCTTACAAATGGCGCAGATGTCAATGTGGTAGGTCATTTCGGTTGGACGCCATTGCATGACGCAGCCTGGAATGGTAGATTGGCCATCGCTGAATTGCTCATTGCCAAAGGAGCAAAGGTCAACGCCCAAGCAGAGAAGTGGGTTCGAACACCCTTGGACGCTGCGATTTCACAGGGCCACACTGCAACCGCCGAACTGCTCCGCAAGCACGGAGCCAAGGAGTAAGCGTGGAAATCCCACCAGTTCCGGGTGAACAGAATACAAAGGACAAAGTCAAAAGCGTGACGATTGAGGTCAAGGAGCCGCCCAAGTAAGAGGTTTGAAATGAATTCAAAGATTGTTCTAACTCTGGTAATCTTAGCCTTTGCAGTAGACTCCCCCGCCGCCGAATCCCCCGCTCCATCCGATCCCAACAAGTACTTGAATGCCGTCCGGGAGTTCGCCGACAACGTGCTTAAGTACGGCCGGGACACATATGGTCCCAAGCACACGCCGTTATTTGTCGACGGCTTGAATGTTCATACACATGAGCCGGTGAAGTGGATTAGCCCGAAGGGAGGAGATCCGTTGACTGCGACTGAGACTGAAGAATGGATTCTTTCCAACTTTGCCTCTCAGCAGACTCTATTGCGCACGTTGGATGGGCTTTCCGCGCTTACCGGTGATCCGAAGTATCGCAACGCTGCGGAGCAGGCGGCCAGATATGCCTTTGAAAACCTAAGGGCTCCTAATGGGCTTTTTTATTGGGGGCAGACTGCTGCTTATGATGCACAGACTGATAAGGTTCGCACTGCGAGTCGGTATGCTCAGCATTGCTTGAAACCGAATTATCCATATTATGAGTTGTTGTGGCGTGTTGATCCCGAGGCTACAAAAAGATTCATCGAGGCGTTCTGGTGTGCCCATGTCTTAACCTTTTCTCAGCATGAACCGGACAAATTCATTTGAGACGGGTATATCTACTGCAACAGGCCTTGTTTATTCTGGCACAACGCTTACTCGATTCTCGGGGCAAGAGGAGCCTTTAGTATGGAGTACGCGCCTGATGAGAAGATTCGTAAATACGCGACATCCTAATACTGGAATAACCGCTCATTTGTATAATCAGCCAAATCGTACATTTCCCAATGAGAGATTTAAGAAAAACTTTACTGATCCATATACGACTGTATTTCCTCAACAACCTTTTGAATGGGGTCGTTCGCTGGGCCTGCGTTTATATGCAGAGAATTGGCAGCCGTTAATGTGGCTTAGTCTATTGTTGGTGGGCGACTCGCTCGGTGAGAAGGGCAAAGAATTTACTCAATGGGGGATTGAAGAATTAACGGCATGGGCTAATTCTTCTTATAGGGAGGAAGATAACTCTTTTGTGCCTATACTCACTGATGGAACAAATATTGAAGGAGTTGTTCTTGAAAAGCAATGTGGCATAGGATTCAAGGGAGATCGTGCAATCCCTCTTTTTGCGGGTCCGGAATACTTTTGGCTTTATTGTACCGCGTACAAGATAGCAGACAGTGATGCTCTTATGTGGCAGATGGCACGAAAGATCGCCATTGGAAATGATTTTGGTGACATTGGAGCGACCTCAAGTAGAGACCTGAAGCTAAACATAGACACAACTTGTTCAGACGTTTATGGTCTTCTAGGCTTTCTTGAGCTATATGACAAAACAAACAAGCAAGAATTCTTGTCTATTGCCCGAAGAATTGCTGACAATATTGTGCAAGAAAAATTCCATAAAGGACTTTTTGTTATAAGTAATCAGCATATTTATTCTCGATTTGATTGCTTTGAGCCGTTAGCTCTTTTGCGTTTGGTTGAAACACTTAGTGATCGCACATACTCACTGCCTCGAATTTGGCCGACGGTTGCTATGTTTGTGGCTAACTATCGATACAGAGTTGGCAATACGAGTGATCGTTGGGCCATTTATTATAAACTAACAGGGACACCAGAGTGCTCAGAGGTTTCTTGGTCGCTTGGGGAACTGGCACATACTGAAGACATTGATAAGGTAAAAATGCTTCTCGATAGCGGCATCGATGTTGATGACTGGCGTGATGGCTGGAATAATGGTGGGGCAATGACCGGTCTCCAGAGGGCAGCTATTAGCGGACACAAAGATATAGCTGAATTATTGATGGCTCACGGTGCTCAAGTAGACTATGTCAATCTAAATACAACGACTCCTTTATGTTTTGCCGTGCAGTATGGCCATAAGGACATCGTGCAGCTACTGTTAGATCATGAAGCTGATATAAATGTCAAAAACACCGAAGGCCGTACCCCTATTGATTTAGCTCGTGAGGCCAAACACAGCGAAATCGTCGAATTGCTGCGGAAGCATGGAGCCAAGGAGTAAACGGAGAACACCAACAATGAAATCGATTCATCGACTTTGTCTGCTCATAACAGTGTTGTTTACTGCCAGTAATTGTGAGATAGTCTTGGCCAACTCGTCGAAGCCCACCGAGAGTGTGGCCATCACCAACATATCGGTACCAGAGACTTGTGTTCAAGAAGATAGCGTTCCGGTTGTGGTCTCCGTGGAGAATCAGGGGGATCTGCAGCAGACGTTTGAAATCAGGTTGACTGATAAGACCGATGGCCGAGAAATCGCAAGGAAATCGCTGACACTCTCGGCTGCTGGCATAGACGGAATTGATGACGTTGCAGATCTTATTTTCACAGGTGAGATAAGGCCTAATCAGTACTTTGGTGATTTTATCACCGTTGGCGATGTGAACGGTGATGGATATGCCGATTTTCTCGCTTCTGCAGCTCAGTGGCGGACGGAAGGGAGTGGCATGGCGTACCTGTATTACGGCGGCGAGAATATGGACAACCTGCCAGACAAAATCTTTATCGGTGAGAGTTCAGGAGACTGCTTCAGCGACGGCGGTGGATACCTTGCAGATATGAATAATGATGGTTACGACGACGTGATCATAGGCTCCAGTAATTTTGCAAACCGAGGGAGGGCGTACCTTTTCTGGGGCGGCCCTGACATGGATGAGAAGGCGGATCTGATCTTTGAGCCACAGGGAGGTGGGACGAATCTCAAGTTTGGCCGTGGAATGACCGTGGGGGATGTCAATGGTGATGGTTACAAGGATTTGATGATTTCGGCACCAGATATTGACAATGATGTCGGCACTGGCCGGGTGTATCTGTTCTTTGGAGGGAATCCTTTTGACACCACTGTCGACAAGATCTTTTGTGGCGAGGGCCCCAAAGATACCTTTGGTTGGGTCAGAAGTGCCCGTGGGGATATTGACGGCGATGGTCTCAATGACCTGATCATCGGAACTCGCAGATATCCCAATGAAACCGGTCGTGGTCGTGTTTATCTCTACTATGGTGCCTTAGGCACGGATATGGATACTGTTTGCGATGTCGTCTTTGACGGTGAGAACGACAAAGATCAGTTTGGTACAGGTGTCGATCTGTTCGATATCAATAATGATGGCCATGCGGATATTATTATTTCAGCCCGGAATTACAACAGTGGTCAAGGCCGAACGTACATCTATTGGGGCAGTAGCCGTGAAGCGATGGACAATGTCGCTGATGTAATATTGACGGGTGAACCGGATGCCGGTTCATCCTTTGGAGGAGACCATGTACTGGCTGGTTACGTTAATGACGATGAATACGGAGATATCATCGTTACAGCTTGGGGCTACTATCAATGGAGCCACCATGGCAAGGTCTACCTTTTTTATGGTAATACGAAGTCCACAATCGATAACATATTTGACCTAGCGTTTACCGGGGATAAACCGGGCAGTTGGATAATGAATGGAATGATAGCCGACTTTAACGGCGATGGTCGTAAAGATATAGTAGTAGGCGGATGGGGCTATCCCAATTCGACGAGACAGGGAAGGGTCTGGCTTTACTACGGTACGTACCCGTCTTCGAGTGATATGACGTTCCGTTGGGATACGAGGAATGCTTCAATAGGCTATCACGACCTGAGGGTGGACGTGGAACCGGTTTTGGGAGGGCAGGACAAACAAACCAAGACGAAGAACGTGCTGGTCAAAGTCGCATCGGCGACAAGGGATTTAAAGGAACAAAATGGCAAAGAAAAGCCCCGGAAAAGCTCGACCAAGAGCACAGGACCAGTGAAGACCGCATTATTCGCTCACACCTGGCAATGGGTACAGACATCAACGAGAGGACAATCTCTGGCGATACGGCTCTACACTATGCGATCAAGTACCAGCACCGAGATGTGGCCGAATTGCTTATAGCGGCGGGAGCGGATATAAACATCCAGAACCGAGATGGTGAGACGCCTGCTCATCTGGCCATCAAGGCTGGTCAAAAGGAGGTTCTTGACCAGTTGATCGCAAAGGGTGCTATCGTCTCTCCTGTTCATCTGGCTGCCTACACGGGAGACCTGGCTGCAGTAAGAGAGTGCGTCGAAGGAAAAACAACTACAAACGCAATGGACGAAGGCGATCTGACGCTTCTACACGCAGCCGCCAGTGGGGGGCAGACAGAAGTGGCGGACTATCTGATCCGCAAAGGATCTCAGGTTAATGTCTACGATAAGAAAAAACAAACACCGCTGTTCTGTGCAGCGTCACTGGGCCACAAGGATATCGTTGAGCTTCTGATTACAAAAGGAGCCGTTCTCAATCCTCAACGGGAACCCGATTGTTGGACGCCCCTTTATACCGCCGTCGATGCCGGTCACAAGGATGTAGTAGAACTTCTGGCGGATGCTGGTGGAAATGTGAATGTCAGGGCCATCACGGGTGACACACCATTGCATTCTGCTGCAAGAGCTGGGCATAAAGCAATTATCGAACTACTTATTGCGAAAGGTGCTGATGTCAATGTCAAGAATGTGGCTGGACAGACACCTAGTGACTTAGCGTTAGCTCGAAATCGCCCGGCGATAGCCAAACTGCTCATTGAAAAAGGTGCCATCGTTTCCAACATTCACACCGCGTCCTTCGCTGGGGATCTCAAGAAGGTTCGCGGCTTTGTAAAGGCCGGTGCCGATGTTAATTCACGTGACGAAACTAGCATGACGCCATTGTTAAGAGCCGTTTCAGGTAGACATGCTGACATTGCCAAGTTCCTCATTGAAAAGGGTGCAGATGTCAACATTGGCGACAAACGGGGCTACGTGCCTTTAGTCTATGCCTTGTGGAATACTGATCCGAATGTCGTTAAGATGCTTCTCGATAATGGGGCAGATGTCAATGCCAAGGACATCGCGATGGGCTACACCGCCTTACATTGGGCCGTTTTGATGGAAAATAAGGAATCTACCCAGTTGATCCTTACCGCCGGGGCGGATGTGAGTGCCACGAGCAATTCTGGCGAAACGCCACTGGATGTTGCGGCCTACGGTGTTTCACCTGCCATAGGTGAGCTACTCACGGCAAACGGGGCAGAGATCTCTTCCCTCCATGCAGCAGCTTATATGGGAGACCTGGCTAAAGTGAAATCGTTCATTGATAAGGGAAGCGATGTCAATGAAAAGAAAGGCATGATACAGATCTCTCCTCTGCACTCGGCGGCTGCAGGTGGCCGCACAGAGGTTGCGGAGCTTCTTATCAGCATAGGAGCTGATGTCAACGCACAGAACAGCCTAGGCCAAACACCGTTGCACATCGCGGCGAGGAAAGGTCATCTGGAGGTTGTTCAATTGCTCATGAAGAGTGGCGGTGATGTACTTGCCAAGGATAGAAGAGACCGGACTCCTATCGATTTGGCTCGTGAGGCTAAACACACAGAAATTGTCCGATTGCTGGATGAAGTGACCTTAATTCATGACGTTGCGGTCACCGAAGTATCTGCACCAACGACGTGCGTCCACGGCACGACTATTCCTGTAGCTGCCATCTTAGAGAATCGGGGTGACATCCACGAAACCCCCAACGTAAGGCTATTGGATACTGCTAACCGCGGAGAAATTGCCTGTCAGTCAGTCACAGTACGCTCAAGGCATAAGGCAGCTTCTGAGGCTGATCTGACATTCACGGGAGAGATTGAAGACGAGACGGAATTTGGAATCTGGTGCAATGCGGATGGTGATGTCAATGGTGATGGATTCAACGATCTGTTGATTACGGCTAATCACTATCCTGCCAAGGGAGTGGACCAAGGCAGGGCTTATCTCTATTACGGCGGCCCCCAAATGGACAAGACGCCCGACAAGAGATTCACTGGTGAAGAACGCGGCGATACTTTTGGTGACAACGCAGGATTCCTTGTCGATATGAACAATGACGGTTTCGATGACATCATTCTTGGAGCGCGGTACCACGACAGCCGAGGGAGAGTTTATATCTTCTACGGTGGAACGGATATGGATGAAAAGTACGATATTATCATTGATCCCCCTACCAGCGATGGAACAAAGCTCAATTTTGGTCGAGGAGGAATGCATCCGGGAGATTTCAACGGAGATGGTGTGATGGACCTGGTATGCAGTGCCATCGGATACGGACCCTACATAGGACGGGTATATCTCTACTATGGCCCGCTGGCTTCTGATACGACTGTGGATAAGGTTTTCACCGGAGAAACTCCCGGCGGTACCTTTGGCCCCATCATTGCTGTAGGAGATGTCAACGGAGACAAATGCCATGACTTACTTGTCGCAACTCGATATTTTCCTGCATTAGATCCTCCCACCTTTGGTCGTGTGGGAAGGGCCTATCTTTACTATGGTGCACAGGGAACTTCCATGGATATCGACTGTGACTTAATATTCGACCCTCCGGATAAAGGCAAGAATGAATTCGGCAGCAGTGCTGACGTGTTCGACATAGATAATGATGGTTTCGCCGATGTCCTTATCGGTGCTCGCCGTTATGCCAATGACAACTCAATAGGCAGGGTATATATCTATTGGGGTAAACCAAGCGGTTTTGATAATACTGTAGGCATGACCATAACCGGAGAGGCCCCCTATAGTGCCTTGGGCGGGGATTTTATCAACTGTCGCTATACAAATGATGACAAGTATGGAGATATTCTCGTCACGGCTTATCAGTACAACCGCGAGCAGTCTAGAGCCTATCTATATCACGGTGGTCCGCGAGATCTTGTAGACGCAGTTGCTGATCATGTCTTCACACCTGAAATAGGGAGGAATGGTGTCTTCAAGAGCATCCTGGCTGATTTGAATGGTGATGGCCACGGCGACGTTGTAATGAGCGGGTGTTATTATAACAACTCCCAAGGCAGAGCTTGGGTATGGTATGGCCCTTTTGGCTCCTCTTCAAGTAAGCTAACCTTCCACTGGGACACCGCCAACGCCTCGATTGGTAAGCACACGCTCAAGGTGGAAATCCCTCCGCTTGAAGGAGAACAGAATACAGAGAACAACGTCAAGACGGTGACGATTGAGGTCAAAGAGCCGCGGAAGTAGCCGTGAATGACCGCCGTGCAGATGACAAAACAAGGGAAAGAATGGATTAATCCAAGCCAGCGATTTGCAACAGCGTTTGCAGCAGAATCGCCTGAAATGGAGTAACGCGGGGCTGGCCGATAGAGCAGCAAAAGGAATGCGTCGAGAAAATATCTCCTGGTATTCTGTGGATTTGTCGATAATTTACATGATAGGCTTTCCTTGACCAATGGGTAGTATAGATGATTTACACCTATCTCATCGGCAAGGCAAGCCTTGCTTAATAAACAGGATCGGCTTAACTTAGTGCCATTATATCGTGTAACTGTAATTCAAACTCGGTATATGTTTTTGGAGCACACGTGCTTATGAGACAAAAGATGAGACCGAGTTCGCGTTCGAAGTCTTCTGATTTCATGCTGGCTGGATCCATGAATTCAATCCAGGCACCTGCACCATCAATTAACAAGCCGAGAACAGAGAAGAGCCACATGAACATTCGAGAGAGAGCACTGGGCGTCGCCCTGGTTGGGACGGTGCTGATTGGTTTATTGAGCACCATTACCACCGCAGACGCGGACGAAATCAAATTCGCTCGCTACCCGCATATCAGCAATGACGGAAAGATTACATTCTCCTACCACGGGGACATCTGGCTGGCGGATCGAGACGGCGGGAATCCTCGACGCCTCACCGCTCATGTGGCCCGCGATATTTTTCCGCGGTTCTCCCCGGACGGCAAGCGCATCGCGTTTACAAGCGACCGTTTTGGTAACGACGACATATGGGTGATAGGAATCGAAGGCGGCGAGCCTGTGCAGGTCACCAAACATTCGACCGCCGACAGGATGCTATACTGGACGCCCAGCGGCAAGGGCATTCTCATGGCGTCAGCCCGTTCGAGTTCACCCTGGGTTTGGGCTTCTCAGTTGTACATCGCGCCCCTGGACGGGTCGTTACCGACTCCACTGCCCATGGACATTGGCGTAGAGGGCATGATCCGTCAGGACGGCAAAAGAATAGCATTCAATCGAAACTGGTTCCTCTACTGGCGAAAGGGCTATCGCGGCAACCGAAACACGGACATTTATGTGCAGGATCTGACTGGTGACAGGGAGATCCGCCAGCTCACCGATCTCGACATCAAGGCATTTCGTTCCCACACACAGGATGAATACCCGATGTGGGGCGCCGATGGCATGATCTACTTCATGTCTGAACGCGACGGGACCTTCAATATCTGGCGGATCAGCCCCGACGGCGGGCAGCCCGAGCAGATCACCCATCACGACAAGGACGGCGTGCAGTATCCTTCGATCAGCCCGGACGGAACAACCATCATCTATGAAAATGAGTTCGAACTCTGGACGTTGGACATTCCGGACGGCGAGCCTGAACGCGTCACGATCGAAATGACGTTCGATCCGAAACGGAATCTCGTTTCGTTCATCGACGTTGAAAACACGGCGAACGGATTCTCGCCATCACCGGATGGTGAATTCGTGTGTGTCGATTCACACGGCGAGATCATGGAGGTTCCGGTCGATCCTGAGAAGGGGGAGAAACGCTGGATTACGCAGAGCCCATGGCACGACCAGCAACAAGAATATTCGCCGGATGGTAAGTACGTATCGTACATCTCCGATGAATCAGGCGATGACGAGATCTGGCTCTTTGAACTCGAAACCTCTCAGCGTCGTCAACTCACGCACCAGGAATCGCGCAAACAATCGTATTTGTGGTCGCCCGATTCAAAGTCGCTGCTGTTCACCGCAGACAACCGCATCTACATGGTTGACATCGAAACCGGCGAAACCGACGAGTTGGCCCATAATGAGGAAGACGGGTACTACGTTTGCTCATTCTCTCACGACGGCGAGTGGCTCATTTATACCCGAAGCAATCCCGATCTCAACTACGATGTGTATCTCTTCAATATTGAAGACCGTGAAGAATACAACGTGACGCAAAACCGGTTCAGCGAACGGGGCGGATTTCTCACACCGGACAATAAACACGTTGTGTTCCAGTCAAAGCGTTCCGGATCGTACCAGGTGTACGCGGTTTCGTTGTTGAAGGTGACGGAAGATCCGGATGACCCGCTGGTCAAGGCACGCAAGGACGAAGACAAGAAGAAGCATGATAAACCACAGAAGGGCAAGCCGGGCGACAAGGAAGACGAGAAGAAATCGGAGCCTGCAGACAAGCCCGACGAGGGTGAGAGGCCGGCTGATGAATCTGAAACATCACCAGATACCGAACCCGACCAGCCTGCTGACGAAGACGAGGAAGCTGAGGACAAGCCTTCGGTCATCGAGATGGATCTCGAAGGTATTGCGGACCGTCCCAGGCAACTCTCCAAGGGAAGTGGGGCGGTCTCCAAGTTCTTCTTCCTTTCCGCGGACGGGAACGATGTTATGTACATACAAGACAATGCGCTGTGGTCCGTTGATCTCAAGGGAGAGAATGTGAAAAAGCTCTCAGATGGGTCGTTCGACGATTTGACACTGACCGCCGACGGAAAGTCGCTGTTCTATTCCTTAGACGGGCAGGTTTACAAGATGTCTTTGTCCGGCGACAAAAAGAAGTCGATCCCGTTCAGCTTCCGCGTGAAAGTCGACCAGCGCGCTGAGTGGGAACAGATCTTCGAAGAAGCCTGGCGGGTGATGAAGTACCGCTTCTACGACCCCGACATGCACGGCGTCGACTGGGAAGCCGTCAAAGAGAAATACAAACCGCTGCTCAAATACGTCGGTGAGAACCAGGACCTCTATGACCTCTGCAATGAAATGATCGGCGAACTCCACGCATCACACACGTACGTGAGCGGTCCGCCCACGCAGTCCATGGATCGTCTGTACTCGACCCCTTCGCTCGGGTTCGAGATGGAAGGCGGCGGTTCATACTACCGCGTATCTTACATCTATCCGAAGGGACCGGCCGACAAGGAATGGCTCGATATCAAGGTCGGCGATTACGTGCTCGCAATCGATGGTCACGAGGTTCGGGCCGGCGATAACTACTATCCGATCCTCAATAAGCTCGTAAACGAGTATGTCAATATCAAAATGGCGTCACCCAAACCCGGCGCGGATGAAGGCGTCGAAATGATGGGCGATCCGCGCACAGAGCGTGTGCGTTCGATCGACTCGACCCGAGACCTCGCATACGAAGCCTGGGTGGAGCATAACCGTAAACTTGTGGACGAGTGGTCGAGCGGCAAGGTCGGGTATGTTCATATCCGCTCCATGCACAGCGACGCGCTTGCCCGGTTCGAAACGGAGATCAACCAGTTCTGGAACAAGAACGGTATGATCATCGATATCCGCTACAATGGTGGCGGGAACATCGACCAGGAGCTCATCGATATTCTCGAACGCAAACCGTACGAGTATATTTACTACCGTCTCATGGGCCGCGCGTACGGCCGTCGACCGAGGCAGGCGATCGCGGGCCCGCAGGTCATGCTCATCAACGCTTTTTCAGGCTCAGACAGCGAAGTGACTTCGCAGGCATTCCGAGACCTTGGTTTGGGTCGCATCGTCGGTACGCCGACATATGGCGGCGTGATTTTCACAGGAAGCCGTGGTTTGCTCAACGGGGCCCGTATCCGCATGCCGGGAGGCTTGGCTGTGACGTATGATCCAAGCCATGAATACAACTACGGTATCAATCTCGAGAGATTCGGCGTGGCCCCTGACGTGTGGGTCGAGAA
>JARRQQ010000121.1:0-9031 GCA_037381725.1 Sedimentisphaerales bacterium | reverse complement strand
GTCCATCGCCAGCTTCGTGAGACCGCTCACGGCTTTTTCACGATTGACGCCATATCCAAGCATTCATATACTGTGGTGTCTTGATTTCTTTTGACGGGAGTGACTATGGGTATGCAAACCAGACGTGAATTCATGAAGATGATGGGAGTGGCGGCGGCTTCGGTGGGGGTGTCGGCGGTGTTGCCTAAGCGGGCCGGATTTGGGCGGAGCGAGGATCAGCCGAATATTGTTTATATTCTGGCGGACGATCTGGGCTACGGCGATTTAGGCTGCTATGGGCAGAAGGTTATTCAAACGCCGAATATCGACAAGCTCGCGGCCGAGGGGATGCGCTTTACCGATCACTACGCGGGCAGTACGGTCTGTGCGCCGTCGCGATGCTGCCTGATGACCGGCATGCACACGGGCCACGCCTGGATTCGGGGCAACGCCCGCGTGCCGCTCCGGCCGTCGGATGTCACCGTCGCCGAGCTGCTCAAGCAGGCCGGCTACACGACCGGCATCATCGGCAAGTGGGGCCTGGGCGAGCCGGACACCACGGGCATCCCGAACAAGCAGGGCTTCGATTACTGGTTCGGCTATCTCAACCAGAGGCACGCACACAATTATTATCCGGAGTACCTCTGGCGAAACGAAGAGAAGTACAAGCTGAAGAACGAGGTCAATCACGTCATCGGCGGGCGGGACCGCACGCCCGGCGGCGTCGCGACCAAGCGCGTCGAGTATTCGCACGACCTGTTCGCGGCCGAGGCGCTCCGCTTCGTTGAGGAAAACAAAGACAGGCCGTTCTTCCTCTACCTGCCCTTCACCATCCCGCACGCGAACGACGAGGCGGGCAAGAAGGGGATGGAAGTGCCCTCGTACGGGCTTTACGCGGACAAAGATTGGCCCGATCCGCAGAAAGGGCACGCCGCCATGATCACGCGCATGGACGGCGATGTCGGGCGGCTGATGGACAAGATCAAGGCACTCGGCCTGGATGAGAAGACGCTGGTCATGTTCTCCAGCGACAACGGTCCGCACAAGGAAGGTGGGGCGGACCCGGCTTTCTTCCACAGCTCCGGCCCGCTGCGAGGTTACAAGCGCGCGGTCTATGAAGGCGGCATTCGCGTACCGCTGATCGCACGATGGCCGGGCAAGATAAAGGCCGGTTCGGTCAGCCATCACGTCTCGGCGTTCTGGGACTTCCTGCCAACCTGCTGCCAGCTTGTCGGCATCAAAGCCCCGGGCGGCATTGACGGCATCTCGATGCTTCCGACCCTGTTGGGCCGCGGCGCACAGCAAAAAGAGCATGAGTACCTCTACTGGGAGTTCCACGAGCAGGGCAAGAAGCAGGCGGTCCGGATGGGCCGCTGGAAGGGCGTCCGGCTGAACTGTGCCAAGAGGCCAAACGGCCCAATCGAGCTTTACGATTTGGAGAACGACCTCGGCGAGAAGCACAACATCGCCGACGAGCATCCGAAGATCGTGGCGAAGATCGAAGGATTGATGAAGACGGCCCGGGTTCCCAACGAGCACTTCTCGTGGCCGGGAGATTAGGCCACAGTCAGATAGACCAATGGCATTTCAGGGAGCAAGCATAATGAAAACTCAAAAAGCATGTTCAGAATCGGGATGTCCGTTTGCGTTAAATCGTCGTCACTTCTTGGCCGGCGCGGGGGCTTTGGCGGTGGCGGCCAAAATCGGCATGTTGGATTTCGCCTCGTCGCTGGTGGCCGCCGAGTCGAGGACGGCTGGTAGGCCGCGTGTGGCCGTGGTGTTCGTTCGCCCGGACGTCAAGGGGTATTGGATGGGCTGGCCCGGCGCTTCGTACGACATCCCGGCCCGCCAGCGGGACTATGCTCGAATCCTGAATGCGGCCGCCGAGGAGTTCGACGTCCAGCTCGATATCAACCCGCAGCCTCTTGCCGACGAAAAAGCGGTCAATGCCTGCCTCGGACAACTCAAAAGTCGCCCGCCCTACGGGCTCGTGGTGGTCAGCATGAGCCTCAACCAATCATGGCCACATATCAACAGGATCGCTAAGGAACGCGGCGACATCCCGACCATCGTTTTCAGCCCTATGGGGACGTCTTTTACCAGCCACCTTCAGGGTACGCGGAATATCCCCGGCGTCTACGTGGCCGCCACCCAGGACCTCGACTGGCTCAAATACGGCGTCCGGATGCTCAGGACGAAATGGGACATGGAGAGCGCCCGTATCTGCATTGTTAGGGGCGATAAACAGACCGATCAGAAGCTCAACGTCATCGGCACGACGCTGCACACCATCCCGCGCAGCCGGTATCCGCAGGAGTACCGCAAGATCGAGGAAAGCGACGAGGTCCGGGCGCTCGCCGATTACTATACTAAAAACGCGGAAAAGATCGTCGAGCCGTCGAAGCAGGACATCTTCAACGCCGTCAAGAACTACGTGCTGGCCCGCAAGCTTATGGCCGCCGAGAATTGCCAGGGCATTTCGGTGGATTGCCTGCCGCTGGTTCAGAACCGGTTGATCCCCGCGCCGCCGTGCATCGCCTGGCTGCGGCTCAACGACGAAGGCTCGGTCGGAGCGTGCGAGGCCGACTGGAACGCAGCTATCTCGATGCGTTTGACGAGTTATCTTTTCGACCAGCCCGGTTTCATGCAGGACCCGGCGCCGAACACGGTCAACAACACCCTGATGGGCGCCCACTGCTCGTGTCCGACGAAGCTGGCCGGTTTCGACAAGGACCACGAGCCGTTCATTCTGCGCAGTCATTCGGAATCCAATACCGGGGTCTCGCCGCAAGTGCTCTGGCGCGAAGGGCAGAAGGTGACCATCATGAAATTCCAGGGTCCCGAGTCGATTATCTTAGGTACGGGGCGCGTGCTCCGCAATATCGAGACGCCTCCGGCTGGGGGTTGCCGGACCTCGGTCGAGCTGGAGCTGGACGGCGTCGCCGACGCTCGGGACACGAAGGGGTTCCATCAACTTTTCATCTACGGCAATCACGAGATGCCGTTCAAGGCTTACTGCCAGCTCGCCGGTATCCAGGTGGTTCACATCTGACCAAAGGCGTTGCGCTGCGGTTCTTTCAAACGGCATCTGTGCCTGGAAGCGCTAGACTGGATTCTCAGTAGTGATACGGCCGGCGGGGCCACACTTAGCCGCGTTACCCGGTGTGTCTTTGTTTTGGGGCGGCGGGGAGGTCGGCCAGGCCCAGGGCGACGGCGCGGCGGACGAGTTCGACGGAGTTTTCAGCGCCGAGCTTCTTCATCAGGTGAGCGCGGTGGTTCTCGATGGTTCTCTGCGAACGCAAAAGCAATTGGGCGATCTGCTTGTTGCTCATTCCCTTGACGATCAGCTTGAGCACGTTTATTTCCATCGTCGTCAAATGCGGGCTTGCCTGAGAATCACCGGTGGGTTTGGGCGACGGAGGCAATTTGGCCTTCCGGCGAACAAACACGCTCATGATGTACGTTTTTCCGGCAAACGTCAGCGGGACCGAGCTAATATCCGCGAACAGGATGCCACCGTCGTTTCTTTTGATGGGGACATCTTGGGCGAGCGACGGCTTCTTCATTATCTGTTTGTGAGCCCGTTCGAGGACGTGGCCCAGCGCTTCCGGCGGGTACACGTCTTTGACTCTCAAATCAGTAATTCCTCGGCGCTTGCAGCTCAACATTCTGCAGATCGCCTTATTGCCGCCGACCGCCTGCTTTCGCTCGGCATCTATCAAGAGCACGCCCTCAGCGATGTCGTCCAGCATGGCTCCGAGTACGCCGCCGGGTTCACTTGGTTGCTCTCGTTTCTTGTCTTTTCCGGCGTGCTCGAGCTGCGCAACGCGATCGCGCAGCGCATTCAATTCCTGAAGTAGCTTTCCTTTGACCTTCCACTCCTCGCCGGTCATCTCAAACCAACCCTCTACCGCGAAGCTATCGGCCTCCGCACTACGATTCTCACGACCCTTCGATAACATCCTTGTTTGTCTCATCGTCGAGCTCTATCACTTTTACCAGCTTAGGTAATCTTGATATTATAGGACTCTACTGGTAAAGTCAAGTTGCTCCTTCACATTTTTTCGCGCAGAAACCGTCCGATTTTTGGCGTACGTGATTCTACTCATTTTTCCGCTCTTGTCCTATAAAACCCCACGCAGCTTGGGGAATTGGTAGCGGCGCAAGGTTGTGTCCGGAACCCGTGGAAACTGCGATTGATCACCTGCCCATTTGCCCTGCGATTGACCGATGATATGAGTGGTGGACCGTTGGACGAGCCAGGCTGTTTAGGCACCTGTTGATGCTAGAAAGGAGGTTTTATTGAGGGGTGCGTCCAGTTGGCGGCTTGGGCGGGGCCTGGCTGAAGGTGTATCGTCAGATGAAACAAAAGCAAGCAAGAAGTTTATCAAACAGACGAAAGGACTCTTGGAATGAAGAAACGTAATGTTGTACTTGTGGTGGTAGCCGCACTCCTTCTTCAGCTCGCAATGGCGGGCCAAGTCTATGCGTGGGTCGGCTGCAGCACCGACGTGAGGTTTTACCCGATGGAGGAAGGCACGCTCAAGTACGGAGCTCAAGGCGGAATGCAGTACTACCCGGCGGACTGTGAGTTCTGGTTCGATTTCGGCGCGATCGGCCTGGAGAGCTGCCAGGACTACACGCTCGTCTGCGGCGACGCCAGCGATTTGATCTGTCTGGGTTCGGGCACGACAAATGAGTACGGTCAAATCCACATCCGTGACTGCATCAACACGGGGGATTTGCTTGACCTGAACGTCGCGCTGGTCCTGACCGAAGACGTGGACTGTGATGACGGGTATATGATTGACCTGGAGCCCGACAGATACCTCTTGGGGGTGGACACGGTCAACTACGACGATACGTGCGACGTGCTCGGACTTGTGCAGAAGGACCCGGACTCGTGGGATGTTGTGCCCTGCGGTGCCAACGGCCAGTTGATCTATGATCCGTCGGCCTGCATGTTTGATTTCGATTTTCTGGGCCAGGGCCTCCAGCCGGAGACCAGCTACACGCTGATCTACTATCCCGATCCGTGGCCTGGCACGGGCCTTATCTGTCTGGGCGAGGCTCAGACGGACCCGACCGGCTGCATTGAGATTTGTGGCTCGGTCGAGACCGGCGATCTGCCTGCGCCCGGCGACGACAACTATCCCGACGGCGCCAAGATTTGGCTCGTTCTATCCGGCGACGTGGACTGTGTCACGCAAGAGATGATCGGCTGGAATCCGACGATGTACCTCTTCGAGGAAATGCTGATCACGTACGACGACACGTGCGACTAACAATGGGCGGGTCACTTCGGCCTTCTCGAACGCGGGCCGCTCAGGCTATGGGCGGCGGAACCACCAGCTCCGCCGCCCTTTATTTTCGATTGCGGAAGGGAGACATTCCGAGTTTGCCACGATGCGGTCTATTTGAGGTGGAGCGTCCCAACGGGCTCGATCTTCAGCGCACAAGCTGGCTGCTCGTGGTTTATGCCTGGCGTGTAGCTTCGTTTCATCACCCTCGCCGATGATCTCCCACTCTTCGGCGGTCATATCAAGCGAACCCTCGGGCCCGCGGCTGTAGGCGTCCGCACGGTGATGCTCACGACCTTTCGGTAACGTCCTTGTTTGTCTCATCGTCGAGCTTGATCGGTCTTAGCAGTTAAGATCGTTTGAACATTATCGGACGCTTCTATGAAGCCAAGGTATTCTTTCATTCCTTTTTCGCCGAAACCTTTGTTTCTATAGGAGTATTTCTACTCAATTTTGCATTTTCGGCCTATAAAAAGTGGGTTTATGCTGAGCTAAATGCCGATTTTAGAGAATGACTTGGGTTCGTTGGATTGTGCAGAGAAATCTCTCTTGATTATCTAATCGCCGCGTCGATACTCGTCGATACACGTTATGTCCCGTTGTCAGTCGGGAGATATTGGGTATACGTGATGATCGTTCGACGAGTGTTCATCCCAAATGAAAGGAGACCTCATGGGCGGGAGCCGTACCAAAAGCAAGCGGAATCGATCGCATGTAAAAAGCCGCGCCGTGTCGGGTGTGTTGACGGTCCTGATTGTTGTGGGGCTTTGCACTGTAAGCCATGCAGTCTCGGTTAAGAATCAGTTCAAGGTTCCATCCGGCAAGGCGTGCTTCTTGAATCCTTTCCAGTGCAAAACCGTCTATGTGCCTACGCCGTACAGCAAAGGATCGAAAGCCGGTTTTGAAAAGAGCTGGACCGCGGTGAAGTGTCTTCCGCTGTGCCCTCCGGTCGTTAAGCCATCCAAGCCAAGGTGTCGCACACCGTATCGGCCGCCCTGGTGGTGGCATCGTTGCGGCCGTCCATACCACAGGGGTGGAAAGCCCTGGGGCAGGTCTTGGTCGCGAACGTGCAGGTGGTAGATTAGAGGCAATCTCGAGGGACGCCGCGTTGCAAGACGCGTAGCGAATATAGCCGATCACGGGTGAGGAGTCGCCAGCGGCCAAAAGAGTGCGTGCGAAACGGATTTCGACCCTATGTGTGTTCCGCAGAGCAAGTTCGATACGCTCATCGAGCGGTTATTGATCGTGCTGTTGGCGTTCATGCCTTTGGCATTTGGTGCCGTGGAAGCCTGGAGCGAGGCAATCGTCGTTACGCTTGCGGCAGCTATTTCAATCACCTTTTTCTTGAAGCTCATCTACGAGAGAGACGTGCGCCCCGTCTGGTCCTGGGCCTATTTGCCCGCGGCCCTGTTTATTTTTGTCGTCGTATTTCAGCTTATTCCCCTGAAGGCGACCCTGATAGGCTCGTTATCTCCAAGTACGGTGGCCATCAAGAAAGAACTTCTGAGCGACTTGCCGCACTCACTCACTGTGCTTAAGCTGATGACTCTCAGCTTCTACTCGGGCGCAACCAGGCACGATCTGCGGATGGTGCTTGCCGTCACAGCCGTCTTTATCGTCGTTCTGAACGTCTATCGACGGGAAGGTCAGATCAAGCGGCTTCTGGGGGCCGTCGCCGCAATCGGGGCAGGCGTTGCGGTGCTAGCCCTCGCGCAAGACCTCTTCGGCAACGGCCGGATTTATTGGCTCGTACCCACCGCCTCCGGCCAAGCGCACTGTGGCACGTTCATTTGCCACAGCCACTATGCACAGTTTATGAATCTATCCATCGGCGCAGCTTTCGGACTGATCCTCGTGAAGATCCATGAAGACCTCAGAGACAGGAGGCTCACTACCGTCTCCGAGTACATCCGTTCGCCGGAGGCACGAATGGTGTGGATTCTCGTCGGGGTTATTGTTGTCGGGATTGCAACGGTCTTCATATCACTGACTCGCGGTGGCATGATCAGTATGCTCATCGCGGCTGGCTTCACAACGCTGGCTCTCTGCTCGCGACGGTCTCTCAAAGGCTCGGGCTGGATCGTGCTCTTAGCGGCACTCGGGGCATTTACATGCATGCTCTATCTGGGCTTCGACGCTGTCTACGACCGCTTGGCAACACTGCAAGAAGAGAAGGCATACGAGGGGCGTTGGCAAATTGTCGAGGACATCGCCGTCGCCTGGACGCGATTCCCGGTCTTCGGCACGGGTCTCGGCACGCACGAGGTTGTTTATCCGATGTTCGATCGTTCGTCGATACCTGCCCTAGCCACCCATGCAGAGAATGAATATGCCCAGGTCGCGGAGGAGACTGGCCTTGCGGGCCTGGTGACACTTGTCGGGTTCGGACTTGTCGTATGGTTCAATTATGTACGTAGCGTACGGCGAGCCGACCTGCCGATCCGCCTGGCCTCTTACGGTCTCGGCTTCGGGCTTTTAGCTGTTATGATCCACAGCCTGAGTGATTTCGGCCAGCATCTGCCGGCTAATGCGATGCTTTCGGCGGTTTTCTGCGCCCTGTTGATCATTTTGGGTCGCATGGGGCGACGGAGCAATCCCTTCCGAAGACTCACCCGAGACCGTCGAGGCTCCTACATCTTGCGTTCGATCGCCCTGATGTGTGCCGCTGGAGTATGGGCGTGGATTCTGTTGGGCGCGCACAACGCCCGTGTTGCTGAAGGACATTGGAAAAGGGCGCTGGCGGCAGATCAGGAAATTTCGGAGAAGGGCGAACAGGCGACCGATGATGATTACATCCGTCTGATCTCCAATGCGGCGGCCGCGGCTGAATACGAGCCCCGAAACATCAAGTACCGCCACTGGTTGAACTTCTATCGTTGGCAGTCCATCAGCCGCGTTACCGACCCCAATACGGGAGCCGTTATTATCCCCGAGCAAGCAATGCAATTCGTGTATCGCATTGTCGATGAGCTTCACGGCGCGCGCCTGCTCTGCCCAACGTACGGAGCGACCTGTAGCATTGTAGGCCAGCTTGAGAGATTTGTCCTGGCGGACCCCAATGGCGCGGAGCTCATCCGGAAGGGCTTTGAACTGGCGCCGTGCGATCCCACCACATGTTTCGTAGCCGGCGTGCTGGACGTGGAAGTAGGCGATATCGAAGGCTCGCTTGCCAAACTCGGCAGGGCGGTTCGTCTCAATGGCGGACTCTTCGCGAAGGTGGCGCGCATCTACGTAGATCATGCAGGCCGCCCTGATTTGGCGCTGGTGATCGCTGGGCAAAACGCGGACTGGCTTGGCCAGGTTGCTGATATTCTGGCCACCCGCGACGAGCATCACGGCCTCGCCGCAGAAACACGCGTCAAAGTCACCGAACTGCTTGAGGCGAGATGCCGGCAGATCGATGCTCCCGCCGGAACGTTGGCTTCTCTGGCTAGTATCTGTCGGGCTGACGGCAACAAGGAAAGGGCGATAGAATTATACCGTAGAGCGCTTGCCAAAGAGTATGGACAAGTGCAGTGGCGACTGACCCTCGCAACGCTTCTGGCACAGACCAATCGCGTGCGCGAAGCAATCCAGGAGGCGAAAACGTGCCTGCGTCTTCATCCGGGTTCTAAAGCAGCCCAGAAGCTCATAGAGGATCTGTCCGTCCTTCCGGAAGTCCTTGCTGACACCAGAGGAGGGTCTTGAAGTCCCTACAGGCCGGCTCTATCGAGCTCAGTAGACTGACGAAATAGACTATTTTAGGACCCTAT
>JARRQQ010000120.1:0-9045 GCA_037381725.1 Sedimentisphaerales bacterium | reverse complement strand
TCAGTGTACCCTCGCCAACACAAATCCTATGGATTTAGCATCCAGTAAAAGTATATAAAACAAATCGAAAGAGCGCAAAAAGATTGAGCAAACCGTATAGGCGGCAAAGCTGCTCCATTTGATACAACGTGTGCACTCGTACTCATTCATGGCCAAAATCCATCTGCGTTCACCTTGTGAGACAGGCGGTCACGATCCGCGTCTCGTCGCTCGTCGTCCGCACCTCACACAGGTATTCAGAGTCTGCGGTTAAAATTTGCGGAGAATTTACTTTGGGGTTTGTCAACCTTGGGGCTACGATGGGCGTCTGACTAAGTAGGGTACCAGGATAATCGGTTATCAGGGTGCAGAATATCAGGATTCAGGGGCTCAGGGAGATTGCTAAGGCAATGCTGGCCCGCCTGATCTTCTGATAGCCTGATGGCCACTTCCTGATCCCCTGATAACCCGATACTCTGATACGATGGAAAAGACGGATAAGAGTCTGATAGACGCACATCGCCGGGGCCAGCGGGATGCTTTCGGGGAGCTGGTCCGCCGGTATGGGGATAGTGTGTTGGGGTATTTGGTCAAAATGAGCCGGAATCGCGAACAAGCTGAGGACCTTTTTCAGGAGACGTTCAAGCGTGTCCACGAAAAAGCCCACACTTTTCGCGGCTCGCACTTTAAGAGCTGGCTGTTCAAAATCGCCACCCACGTCGCCATCGACAGCCTGCGCAAGCGCAAGCGGCTGCGCGTCGTTTCGCTCAGTCAGCCGCTCGATTGCGCGGGCGAGGATTGCGAGACGTTGGAGGCGGTGGCGACGGTGGACGATTCGTGCGATCCGTCCGAGGAGGTGTTGCGGGCCGAGCAGGTCGAGCGGGTCCGAGAAGCCGTCGCGTCCCTGCCGGCCAGGCAGCGGGCCACGCTGGTCCTGGCGTATTACGAGCAGCTTAGCTACCGCGAGGTGGCGGCCGTGCTGGGCTGCTCGACGGGGACGGTGAAAACCCAGATGTTCCGGGCGCTGCGGACGTTGGCGGCGCGGCTGCCCGACGTGACGGGGGTCATAGAATGAAGCGTCATTTGACAGAGAAAGAGCTAATCGAATACCGGTTCCGGCTGGCCTCGGACGATGAGGTGGCCGCGTGGGCCGAGCACATAGCCCGGTGTGCCGAATGCCGGGAGCGGCTCGAGCGACTGAGCCGCAAATTCGCTGCACTGGACTTGCTGAAGGAAGACGTCCATGCTTCGGAGGAACTGATTGCCAAGGTTGTCGAGCAGGCCCGAGGGGCGGCGAAGACGAAGGTAGTGCCACTGCGAGCCTTGCGATGGGTCGGCGCCGTCGCGGCCGTACTGGTCGTGGGGTTTGTTTTGTTCATGGGCGGACTGACTGAGAAGAAAGAGGCAGCACGCTTTGCGGCAGCGCCGAAGCCGGAGGAATCGGAGTTGACGAGACAATCAACGGCGCCGGAAGATACAAGGGGCAAGTCGGTGGGAAGGATTGTGGCGCAAGGATCCGTTAAGGGGACGGACGCATCGTCGGCAGCCGGTCCCGGCGCCAACAAGTCGGATGCGATGAAGTACGCCATTAGTGCATCGAGCAGAAGAACGCCGAAGAGCGGAGTTTCGCAGCCGACAAAGTCTGCTGAAACGCTGGCTGCACGCCGGTCGGCCAGTGGCGTGGCCGCGTTGCAGCCCGTGAAGAACATGGCCGAAGGCGCGTCTTCGCTAACCTTGGGGGAGACTTTGAGGGATACCGAAGGAAATGCCACGTCACAGCCGCCTTTTGCGCCGGCCAGTGCGATTGAATTAGTAACGCTGCCCCGGCGGGAAAGTGTGCAGTTGACGATTTACAACTCGGCGGATCTGACGTTAGTGCGGGAGCGGAGGAATTTGACGCTGAAGAAGGGTTGGAACTGGCTGCAACTTATGTGGAGCGATACGCTGATCGATCCGACGTCGTTGAGTCTGGAGCCGTTGGAGCAGGCGGGCAAGATCGAGGTTCAGCAGTTGGTGTTTCCAGCGAGGCTGCGGGAGCTTGGCCGCTGGCTCGTTCGTTCGGAGATCAGCGGCCAGGTGCCGTTCGAGATCACGTATTTCACAAGCGGCTTGTCCTGGCGGGCGTTCTATATGGGCACGCTCTCGCAAGATGAGAAGACGATGCACTTAGCTGGCTACGTGCGGGTCGCCAACAATTCCGGCGAGGATTACGAGAACGCTCAAACGCGCCTCATCGTTGGGAAGGTGCACCTGCTCGATCAGATCGCCGAGTTAGCGCGACGCCAATACCCGTACGGCAGGCCGACGGCGGGAATTGAGACTGATCTATCATTACGAGCCAGAGGAGCAGAAATTACAAACGGTGTTCGGCAACTCTACGGCGGCAGGGGTGGTTTCGACGGAATGGGAATGATGGGCAGAATGAAACCAAAGGAAATCGTGAAGGAAGGCCTGAGCGAGTATTTTCTTTATACGATTGAGGGAACCGAGACGATCCCGAACGAGTGGGGCAAGCGGTTGCTTTCGTTCGAGGCGGATGACGTGCCCGTGGAGAGTCAGTACAAGTACGATGAAGAGCGCTGGGGCGGAGAGGCGATCCGGTTCGTCAAATTTACTAACGACGAAGATCACAATTTAGGCCAGACGCCGATTCCCAACGGCATGGTCCGGATCTACGGACAGGCGGACGAGCAGGGATTTCTATCTTACGTCGGGGGCACGGATGTAAAATATATCCCGGTCGGGGACGAGGTCGAGCTGAATCTCGGTCCGGCCAGGCTCGTTAAGGTCGAGCCTAAACTGATGGATTTCAAGACGGACAACTACGTCTTCGACAACAAGGGCAACGTGTCCGGCTGGGACGAGATACGCACCTGGAAAATCGAGATGACGAATACGCGAACCCTGCCGGTGAAGATTGAGATCACTCGCGGCTTCGACACGGCGTACTGGACACTGCAAAGCGATAACGCTTACGAGAAACACGATGCGACGCACGCTCGTTTCGAGGTGGACCTGGAGCCGCGGAGCAGGCGGGCGTTGGAGTATACGGTGCGAACCTATCACGGTGAGCGTGAGCAAACACTTGCAACGAAACAATGAGCAGAAATACTTTTTAGGGGATTCAAGTTATGAACGGCAAGAGAATTATGTTAGTGGCGATTCTGCTGCTGGTCAGCGTTGGAATCGTCCAGGCAAGGATCAAGCTGGTGGCGCTGCCGGAGCGGGCGGCGACGGTGATTCGGCTGGACAATCCCCAGGCGACGCTGATCGAAGAAGAACGCGTGCTGACCCTTCAAAAAGGGATCAACAAGGTGGACTTTTCGTGGAAGGGCGTCTCCATCGACGGCGACTCGATCCGGCTGCGGGCACTCGATCATCCGGACAAGGTGACGCTGTTGAGTGTGAGCTACCCGCCGAACGAGGCGGCCCTGGTCTGGGACCTCAGCAGCGATAGCGACTACGCCGAGACGGTGCGGATCAGCTACCTCCTGAGCAACATCGACCGGCTGATTACCTACAAGGCTATCGCCGACAAGGCCGAGACCTTCGTCGATCTTAAGAGCTATCTCGTATTGCGGAACTTCTCCGGCGAGGACTTCGACAAGGCCCGCATCCTGCTCGATTACGGCGAGGCCTTCGAGCAGGGTATCGACCACGAGGAGACCAAGCAGATGCTCTTCCTCAAGGCCAACAAGGTGCCGATCACGAAGGTCTGGACGTTCGACGCCGCGAAGCTACCCTGGGACCCGGAGAAGCTGGAGAACCAGAACGTAGGCATCCCCGTCAGCTACCGCATCGTCAACGACGCCGATAGCGGCCTGGGCCAATTCGCCCTCTGGGGCGGCAAGGCCAGGATCTTTCAGAACGACGGCCACGACAGCACGATCTTCCTGGGCGAGGACAACGCGGCGCTCGTGCCGGTCGGTCAGAAGATGGAACTGTACATTGGCGACAGCCGGGACATCGTCGTGACCCAGCGAAAGATGCAGGACTCCCGCGTCATCACGCATAAGAACAACAGAGGTAATCCCGTTCTGTTCGACACCGACGAGGAGATCGTTGCCAAGATTGAGAATTTCAAGGACGGCCCCGCCGTGCTAACGATGATTCAGCACATCCCCGGCCAGTGGGACATGGAGACGTGCACTCTCGACGCAAAAACGTTGAGTCTCGGCACCGATTACAAGAAGAAGGATGCCAATACGCTTGAGTTCGAGATCGAAATGCCCTCCCGCACGGAGGCCGGCCCGGCGACGAAGGAGCTGAAAATGCGATACCACCGGCGGAACGTTCGGCCGTGAACAGACGGAAGGCGAAAAACAGGGGACGGAATTAAAGGAACACTAGAATGAAACATATAACGATTCTGTTACTGATAAGTGTTGCGATGGCTGGTACCGTCCACGCGAAGGTCGATTTAGTGACCCTGCCCTCGCGCCAGACGGTTCAGATCACAATTTACAACTCCGCGGATCTGACGCTCGTGCGCGAGAGCCGGGCCTTGACGCTCAAGAACGGCGAAAATAAGCTGCAATTCTCGTGGGCCAATACGCTCATCGACCCGACCAGCCTGGAGATGCTGCCCAAAGCAAATGCAGATAAGATCGACATCGCTGATTTGAGTTACCCGCCGAGAGTCACGAATCTGGGCCTGTGGAATATCGAAAGCGGCGTCAGCGGCAAGGTGCCGGTCGAGATATCGTACCTCACGAGCGGCCTGTCCTGGCGGGCGTTCTATATGGGGACGCTCACCGGAGAGGAGAGGACGATGCGACTGCAAGGCTACGTTGTCGTCACAAATAACTCCGGCGAAGATTACGAGAACGCCCAAACCCGCCTGATCGTCGGCAAGGTTCACATCATCGATGAGATTGCCACACTGGCCCGGAGACAGTACCCCTACGGTCGACCGGGTGAAGTGGTACCCTTACCTCAGATGCCGGCTCCTGCAGCGACGGGGTTCAGGGGCAAGAGAGCGGTGGCATTCGCTGAAGAAGCAATGGCGCAGAAGCCGAAGCAGATCGAGAAGGAAGGACTCAGCGAATATTTCCTCTATACGATCGAGGGCACGGAGACAATTCCTACGGGCTTCTCAAAACGGCTTCCGAGCTTCGACGTAGACGCCGTCCC
The DNA here is from genome assembly GCA_037381725.1 of Sedimentisphaerales bacterium. GTDB lineage: Bacteria > Planctomycetota > Phycisphaerae > Sedimentisphaerales > Anaerobacaceae > JAFGTG01. The sequence continues at coordinate 3,933 of JARRQQ010000120.1, read as the reverse complement.
AGTCGTGAACCTCTACAAATACGAAGAGCAACGCTATGGCCCTTCTGTGGTTCGCTTCTTGAGCTTCAAAAACGACGAGGAGCACGAGCTCGGCGCTACGCCTATCCCGGGCGGGATGCTGAAGGTCTACAGAGACGCCGGCGAGGGCGGGCACCTGTCCTACACGGGCCAGTCCTCGTTCAAGTACATCCCCGTGAACGAGGACGTCGAGCTTAACCTCGGATCGGTGTCGAACGTCGTCGTTGAGCCGAAGCTGATGAATTTCGAGACGGAAAACTACCGGTTTAACCGTCGCGGCGACGTTTCCGGCTGGGACGAGGTTCGCACGTTCAAGATCGAGGTCAAGAACACCCGCGACATCGGCGTCAAAGTCGAAATCAAACGCAACTTCGACACGCAATACTGGGACATCGAGAACACCGGCGATTTCGGCGACTTCGAGAAAGTGGACCTGACGACAGTCAAGTACACGCTGACGCTGGAGCCGAGATCGGTCAAGTCTTTCGAGTACGTGCTGAGGACCTACCAGGGCGACAGACAGGAAGACTGGAAGCCGTAGGGGGGACGACAGAGAACAGATGACTGACGACGCTCGGAAGTAAGGAGAGAAGCCTGCCGAGGAAATCGGGTTATCAGGATATCAGGTAGTGGATATCAGGTTTCAGGATATCAGGAACCCGCCTGGGTTGCTCGCTTGCCTGATATCCTGCTTCCCTGGTAACCTGCATCCTGATAACCTGATACTCTGATACCCGAAGCGAAGGTTTCAGGACGCCGGGCGAGAAGCGGCTTGGCGATTCGTAAGATAGGTCGGGCGATGCTGTCCGACTTTGTGAGCGTGCTCAAAGACAACCGGGACCTGTACCACGGATTGGTACAGGCCCCGGACTTATCCTGATTACCTCTTTGCCACGCCTGTCTCAAGGCAGGCTGTGGTTCGGCGTTCTAACGCGGTCGATACAGACGGATATCATCGAAGAAAACCGTCCCTGAACCGCCCGGCGCGTTCGCGTTCGCCTTGGTTCCCAGGCCGATCGCGACCTTGTCGACGTCGGTCAGCACGATGCCCTCATCCGCAAAGGTCTGAAGGGGGATAACCCACTCGGTCCAGGTGTCGATCTGTGCCGCCGCGGGATCGTCATGGGCGACCACCGCCGGGTTTCCGGAACTGTTGGAAACCGCCACGTACATCGGCTCGGCGTCGTTATTGGAGATACCGATATCCCGGTCCGCCCACTGCGCGCCGACGTCTCCGGTTGTCGTCACGTCCGTGAACACCGCCTGACACGTCAGAGCCGCATCGTGGCTGGTCACCGCCAGGCCGACGTACACGTTCGCGCTCATCTGGATGTTCTCCGTGCCCACCGGGGTCCACGTCGTGCCGTCGGCCGAGCTGGACGCCGTGAAGTTGCCCGCAATGTCACGCTCGACCTTCACCCAGTATGGGGCTTCGATGCCGGCTGTCGTCGTGTCGGTGCTCACGTCGTCGGTAATGAGGCGCCGCTGGAAGGACACGCCCTGCGCGGGGGTCACAACCATCGTTGCGTGCACGGAACCGGGATCGAGACTCTCACGAATCATCACGCCCGCCTTGGCCCAGTTGTTGGTGTTCTGAACGCTCTGGACCTTCGCGACAATCGAGCCGACGCCCGTGAGCGTCTTGTAGGCGAAGTGGAACTCATCCGCGACGTCCCAGATGTCGGTGCCGGAGCCGGTCACGGTATACGTGCCCGCGGGGTCTTCGGCGAAGCTGCCCGCCGAGCCGGGATAGCCTCTGAACCACAGAGACAGTTCCCCGACGCCTTCTTCCGTCCAGTCGCGCGACGCCGTCAACGTCAGCACCGCTTCCGAATTCGTCACGCCGGCGGTGTTGTTGTACGACAGCGGCATGGATTGAGCACCACTGTGGACGATTGTCTGCTCCGCGTACGGCGGGAGCAGATAGCCGACTTGGGCGCCGTTGTCGGCGATGCCAAAGCCGTCAACCCAATGCTGCCAAATGGTCTCACCGGCGGCTTCATTGTCGGTATAGTCCTCGAAACTGTCCACGACGAGGAAGTCGCCCGTCGTGAAGCTCCAAATGCTGCCGACCCACGGACTATTCGGATTAGTGTCGTTGACTTCGTCAACGCGCCAGTAGTAGGTCGTGTACCAGGCGAGCTTGCCCGGATCGTAGCTCTCGTCGCCGAGCGCTTTCGTGCCCTTGTACTCGGGCGAGGCGGCGGTCGCGTTCTTCACGGCTTCCTCATCCGTGCCGAAGTATAGCTCGTGTGAATTGGCGTAATCGCCCGCACCCCACTTGAGCATGGGCGTCAGCTTCACGCCCGTCGCGCCGTTGCGCGGACTCGGGCTGTTGGCCTTGATAGGTGGCGCCAATGCGGCTTGCGGAACGATCTGCTTCGGCGTGGACGGACTCTTCCAACGCAGTTCCGCTATCGCGTTAGCCGTGTCCTCGAAGTACTCCATCACGATAGTGTACGTATTGCCGGCGACCAGGTCGATCGTTCCACTGTGCTCGATCGGGTACAGTGGGACCGTTTCCCAGGAGTCTACAAGTTGCCGGCCGTCTACCCAGAGCCGGACCCCGTCATCGGTCTTGGGGTAGAAAGTGTAGGTCTCGGTATATCCGGCCTCGACTTCGCCGGTCCATCGGACGGAGAAATCATCATCGCCGACCGCCGGGTCCGGCCCGCCGGGATCGCCCCAATTGAAATTGATTTGAGGATCGATGCGACTCAGAACGAAAGTATTGAAGTCGCTGCCCTTGTAGTAATCGGCACGGAGGCCGCCGCCGGCTTTGGCCGTCTTGAAGCTCCAGACGTCGCCCTTATACGTGCTGGCGCCGTCGTACTCGTCGACCCGCCAATAGTACCTCTTCTCATGCTCGAGCATACCGGGCTTGTAGGTCGTCGCTCCCGTCTGATGGCCCGTCGTCGCGTTGCTCACGGTATCGAAGTCATCGCCGAAGTAGACGTTGTGTATCTTCGCTCCGTGACCGGCGGTCCAGCTCAGGGTCACGTCCGGGTCCACGAACTTGGCGTCATCCGCCGGGGAGGGATTATAGGCCGATTTGGGGGGCACGAGAAAACTCCACACGTCCCCTGCGTATTTCGTGCCATCGGCACTAACCTCATCGATCCGCCAGTAGTACGTCGTCCCCTGGACGAGGCCGTCCGGATAGGGAAACCCGGGAAATCCGATCACATAAAACGTGACGGCCTGATTGCCCCGGAACGTATCACCGGTCCCGGCCTCTACGTCGGCATAGCTTTCGCCGAAGTACACGTCGTGCGAGACGGCGCCGGGGGCCGCCAGCCAGCTTAGAGTCACCCACGTATCGAGGTGGATGGCGCCATCGGCCGGGTTCGGATTCGCAGCCTTGTTGCTCGCTTCGAGCAAAGCCGTGGCCCACACACTCGGATCCTGCCAGCCGTTTCCGTCCGTTGAATACCAGGAAACCTGCGAGTCTCGGTCGCCCCCGTCGTCATCGTCATTGATCCATACGTCGAAGCCGATTAGTTGGCCGGGTGTCGCGGCTTTGCCCATGATGCTCATCCACGGCAGCTTAACCTCGAGCATATAGCCTGTGGCGGTTGTCGCGGCGGCGTATTCCACGCCCTCCAAACTCGGCGCTCCATTGTGGATGGCGCTGGGCGTCTCCAGGATTTCATCGTTCCACCTGAAAGTATACTGGTGGTCGTTCGTGTCTACGCTGGTCCTCTTGCTGTTGTCACCATCGACGTAGATTTCGACGCTGTCATCGTTCCACTTATTGTCACCCCCGCCCGAATCGTTCGTCAGAACGTCATCCGTCACCTCGACCAGGACATACAGCGCTTCCCAGTTCCAGACGGCGTGCCATTTGCCGGAGCAATCCGCGGGCGAGGTAGGAGCGGCGCCGACCTGACTGGTTTCAATGGACTGTTCCGTCGA